>JAISTC010000171.1 GCA_031272805.1 Propionibacteriaceae bacterium | reverse complement strand
GCGAGAGCGGCCTGGTCGGCGCGTCGTTCGCGTTCTCGGCGCTGGTCGGCCTGGTCGCGCTGCTGCTCGCCGCCAGAACCCTGTCGGTCGCCGACGCCTCCCGCTTCACGTTGTTCTGGGCCCTCCTGTTCGCGCTGTTCGGTGTCCTCACCGGCCTCTCCCTCGAAACCACGCGGACGCTGACGGCGGCGGCCACCCCGGCCCCCGCGACGGCCCCCACACCCGCCGCCCCCTGGCCCGCGGGCCGGATCATCGCCGTGGCGGCGGCCGCCGTCGCAGGCCTCGGCCTTCTCACCCTCCCCGCCTGGCGCCTCGCCATCCCGGCGGCGGCGGGCGGACTGCAGTGGGCCATCGGCGGGGCTGTCCTGCTCGGCGCCATGGGCTACGCCGGCCACACGACGTGCCTCGGGACCCTCGCCGGCGCCCAGCGCTGGCGCTTGTACTCCCTCGTGACGTTCGCCGAATCGGCCCTCCGGCTGGTCCTCCTGTCCCTCGCCGCCGCAGCCCGCCTCGGCCTGATCGGCTTCGCCTACGCCACGGCCGCGGCCGAGTTCGCGTGGCTCCTGGTCCTGGCCGCACCGAGCGCCCGGGCGGCGCTGCGCCGCCTGACCGACGCGGGTCCGCTAACATTTTGGCGCCGCGCGCTCAGCGCGATGGGCGGCCAGGGCGCGAACGCGCTGCTGGGCGTCGGCTTCCCCTTTCTCCTCGGCCTGACGACGGGCGCCAACATCCTGTTGACCGCCGCCCCGCTCAACCTCGCCATCAGCCTGACGCGCGCACCCCTGATGGTCCCGCTGACCGCGTTCCAGTCTGTCGCCGTCGCCTATTTCACGCGCCGCCGCGAGGGCCGCCGCCGCACGCTCGCCACGTTGCTGGGACTCGTCGCCGGGATCGGCCTCGTCGGGGCCGCGTTGGCCTGGGCGATCGGGCCATGGCTCATGGGCCTCATCGGCGACGGCTACGCCGTCGCCGGCCCCGTCCTGGCGGGCCTGACGCTCGGAGCCGCCGCCATCACGGGGCTGACGCTGACCGGCGTGCTCTGCCAGGCCGTGACCCGCTACAAGGCATACCTGACAGGCTGGCTGGCCGCGCTGGCCGTGGCCATCGTGGCCCTCCTGACCCCGGCGTCATTGGAAACCCGCGCCATCGCCGCCCTGACGACCGGCCCGCTGGTAGGCATCGCGCTCCACCTACTGAACCTCCGCCGTCCGGACGCCACCCGCGGCCGGGGCCCAGAGCCAACCTCAAACCAGGTGGCGTAGGAGGACCCTGAGGCCGTGCCAGTGGCGGCCGGCCACGGCGCCGGGGATCGCCGTGACCGCGTCCAGGCGGGACAGCAGGCGGAGCCGGGCCAACGCGGCCGCCTTCGGCCAACCCTTGGCCCGGCAGAGGTTGGCGGCCAGGTTGAAGTAGCGCCGCTCGTCCGCGAAGCGGACGCCGTCGAACGACGCCGACGAAGACGCCGACGCGGAGTGGCGGCGGTAGTGGAAGCAGACGGCCGGGTCGAGCAGCAGCGCCGAGCCGTCGAGGACCAGGTCGATGAGGAGGGCGAGGTCGAGGATGATCGGGAAGCCGTCGCGGAAATCGTGGGCCTGGAGCGGGACCCGCCGGAACGCCAGCGACGGCCAGTACAGCCAGTTGCCCCACAGCAGCCGGGCCGCCGCCGCCTCGCCCCGCAGAACCGTCGGGCCGGTCAGCCGGGGCTGCACGAGCGTGGCCTTGACCGAATCGCGCAGGGTCTTGTAGACCCGGCCGGTCTCGTCGATGACCTGGACACCGGGCTGGATGATGTCGGCCTCCGGGTGGGCGGCCGCCAGAGCCGTCACGGTCGCCACATAGTTCTCCAGCATGACATCGTCGGACCCGAACACGGTCACGAGGTCCGCCTCGGCCAACTGGACGCAGCGGCGGAAGTTCGCCACCAGTCCCAGGTTGGCCTCATTGCGGAGATAGCGGACGCGCGGGTCGCCCAGCGCCGCCACCTCCGCCTCGGCCGAGACGGGGTTGCAGTCGTCCACGATGGTGAGCCGCCAATCCGGCGACGTCTGCGCCACCACCGACCGCACGGCCTCCAACAACAACCCGGCGTCCCCCCAGAAGGGCAACATGATGTCGATCACGCCCGTAACCTAACCCAGCCCAGGCCGAAGTGTCAGGCCTAGGCCGAGGTGTCAGGCGCCCCCGCCCTGGCGAGGCACGAGCGACAGCCACGGGGTCGGGCACCGTGGCTACGGAGCGAGGAACGAGCGACAGCCACGGGGCCTGACACCGTGGCCCCAGCGGAGCACACAAAGACACCCTCCTCGGCTTAGGCCAACCCGTACAGTTCCAGCGCCCTGGCGCCGTAGTCGTGGGCCAGGCGGTACCAGCGGTACGTCCACTCGGCGCAGCACTCGCCCCAGGCGTCCTGCTGCACGCCCCAGACGAACCAGTGGCAGGCCGCCAGCGCCACGTACGCCACGCAGTGGCGCAGCTCCACGGCGGTCGGCGGCCGCCCGAAGTAGCCCGCGAAGACGCCGACGGCCTCCTCGTACGTGTAGTCGGCGCCGCAGATGAACGTCCCGAGGTCGGCGGCGAAGTCGCCCATCCCGGCGTACTCCCAGTCGATCAGGCACAACCCGTCCCGCTGGACCAGGAGGTTCGGCGCGCAGACGTCGTTGTGGCAGAGCACGGGCGCGAAGCCGTCGCCGCGCGCCGCCTCGTACAGCGTGACCCCGAGCCGGTCGAAGCGGGCGAAGTCGGGGAAGCCGAGCCGGCCGGCCGCCGCGTCGGGCCCGCCGGGCAGGAGCCGGGCCTTGATCTCGTTCGCCTGCTCGAGGAGGTCGGCGGCCCGGCCGATGGCCCGGCCGGACGTGTGGAGGCGGCGCAGGAGGTCGAGGGCTTGGGCGACGTGGCGGGGGTTGCGGTAGTCGAACCGGCCGGCCTGCTCGACGAAGCGGGACAGCTTCCAGCCGGCCGCCGGGTCGAGGCAGATGAACGAGGGGTCGAGCCCGAGGTCGCGCGCCACGGCCTCTGCCTCCGCCTCGGCCCGCCGGTCGAGCCGGCCGCGCGTCGCCAGGCCCGGGTGGCGGTAGACGTAGGCCTGCCCGGCGGCCTCGAACGTGAACGACACGTTGACGCGGCCGCCCCGCAGCGGCTGGAACGCGCCCAGGTCGGGCCGCTCCACCCCCAGGCTGGAACAGATGTTGTCCGGGATGTGGGGGTCCAGGTTGACGATGAAGCCCGGGTCGAACGCCTGGAGCTCGGCCAGCGAGTCGAACTCGGCCGCTGTGCCCGCCGGGCGCTGCCGGATGTGGAGGTCGAGGTCCTTGATGTGGTCGGCGTAGACGGCCTCCCACGGTTTGGGCCGGGTCTCCGGCAGGTCGTAGACGGCGTCGAGGATCGCCCGGAAGCGCCGGCTGAACGCCGGGTCGAAGCACGCCTCGCCCAGCATCACCCAGGCGTCGGCCGTCCCCGGCCGGACGGATGTGATGCGCCCGTGCGCCCCCGTCGTGACGCCCCATTCGGCCGTCGGGCCCGCCCGGAACTCGGCCGCGTGGTAGCCGTGGTAGACGTAGGGCCGGAACACGTTGGCCGTGAAGTACGTGTCGGACGGGCAGACGTACGTCCGGCCCAGCCGGCCGGCCACGGCGCGGAGCGAGGCGTGGCTGTGGCGCTCCCCGAAGGTCTCCGTCACGGTGATGGCCACGCCGAACCGGTCCTCCAGGTACAGGAACTGCTCGCACTTGTACCCGGCGACGAGCGTGATGTCGGCGATACCCGCCGCCTGGAGTTGGCGGATGAGCCGTTCGACCAGACGCTCGCCCCGGACCTCGAGGAGGCCGCGCGGCCTCTCCCAGGCGGACGGCTCGGGTCCGGGCGGCGCCCCGGCGGCGAGGATGACGGCGTTGTCGACCCGGTACGGCGCCAGCGCCGCGCGGCCCGCCTCCGTCACGCTGAACCCGGCCACGCAGTCGGCCGCGGCCAGGCGGTGCAGGACCGCGTTGACGGTGCCGAGGGAGAGGCCCGTGGCCTCGGCCACGCCGCGCTGGCTGGTGGCCGCCCCGGCGCGCACGCAGTCCAGGACCAGAAAATCAGACTGGCTCAGTTCCATGTTCACTTCTTCTCCAGGGGGGTCGGGCCAACGCTACCCGACCGCCCTGCGGCGCGCGGCGGCGGGCCCTGCGGCGGCGCGAGGACATGTCTAGACTTGGGCAGGTTGTTAGGAGAAGTGAAGGGGTCGCCTGGTGCACGTCATCGACATCGTCTTGGGAACCCCTCTCGGCTACCTCCTGTACTGGTGCTACCAGCTGTTCGGCAACTACGGCGTGGCCATCATCGCGTTCACGGTCCTGACGAAGGTCATCCTGTTCCCCCTGTCGCTGCTCAGCCAGAAGAACGCCATCACGATGGTCCGGATCAAGCCGGCGCTGGAGGACCTCAAGCGCCGCTTCGAGGGCAACAACACGCTCCTTCTGGAAGAACAGCGCCAGCTCTACAAGTCGGAGCACTACTCGGCGCTCAAGGGCGCGCTGCCGATGCTCATCCAGATCCCCCTCATCCTCGGCCTCATCCAGGTCATCTACCACCCGCTCCACCACCTGCTCCACATCTCCTCGTCCACCATCGGCAAGCTGGTCGCCGAGACCGCCCGGCTCATGGGCACGACGCCGGACGCCCTCGGCATGGGCGCCGAGGTCCACGTCCTGGAGCAGGTCCAGCTCAACCCGGCGGCCTTCGCCGGCCTGGCGGACGACGTCACCCTCGACCGGATCGGCCAGGTCCACCTCCACTTCCTCGGCCTCAACCTGGCCGAGACGCCCGCCCTGACCTCCCCGACCGTCGTCTACCCCATCCTGTCGGCCCTCTCCGCCCTCGCCCTCTGCCTCTACCAGAACCGCTACTACGTCCTCCAGAAGTTCGCCGGGCCGGTCTCCAAGTGGGGCATCACGGCGTTCCTCGTGGCGTTCTCCGGCTACTTCGCGCTCGTCCTGCCCTGCGGCTTCGGCCTCTACTGGACCGCCGGCAACCTGCTCTCGATCGCGGTGGTCTGGCTGTGCAACGTGGCGATGGACCCGCGCCAGTCGATCGACTACGGCGCCATCCCGGTCAAACCCAAGCTGACGCGGGCGGAGAAGGCCGCCGCCCGGACGGAGCAGCAGGCCGCCAAGGCCAAAGAGCGGGCCGACCTCAAGCGCTTCAACCAGGCGGGCGACAAGGGCCTCGTCTTCTACTCCGAGGGCTCGGGCTTCTGGAAGTACTTCGCCCGGACCATCGGCTACCTGCGCGACCACTCCGACGTCACGGTCCACTACGTCACGTCGGACCCCCACGACGCGGTGTTCAAGCGCCAGGATGACCGGCTCCAGGCCTACTACGTCGGGCCGAAGAAGCTCATCCCGTTCATGATGCGGCTCGACGCGGACGTCGTCGTCATGACCATGCCGGACCTCGGCAAGTACCACATCAAGCGGTCGCTGGTCCGGTCCGACATCGAGTACGTCTACCTCGACCACGGCATGGCGAGCCTCCACCTGATGCTCCGCGAGGGCGCGCTCGACCACTTCGACACGGTCTTCTGCTACGGCCCCAACCACATCGACGAGGTCCGCCAGACCGAGGCCGCCTACGGGCTCCCCGCCAAGCGCCTTGTCCAGACCGGCTACGGCCTCCTCGACGACCTCCTGGAATCGGTCGCGGCGCTCGGCGCCGACGTCCACAACGACCCGCCGATCGCGCTGATCGCGCCGAGCTGGCAGCCCGGCAACATCCTCGAGTCCTGTCCGGAGGAGGTTGTCCGGCCGCTCCTCGACGAGGGTTTCCGCGTCATCGTCCGGCCCCACCCGGAGTTCGTCAAGCGCTTCGGCGACAAGCTGCGGGCCCTCCAGGAGCGCTTCGCGGGCGAGCCCGCCGACCGCTTCGAGCTCCAGACCGATTTCTCCTCGAACCAGACGGTCTACACGGCCGACGTCGTCGTGACCGACTGGTCGACCATCGCCCAGGAGTTCTCCTACGCCACGAAGAAGCCGTCGATCTTCGTCAACACGCCGATGAAGATCATGAACCCCAACTACGGCAAGATCGCCGCCGTGCCCCTGGAGATCGCGCTGCGCGACGAGATCGGCCGGTCGCTCGACCTCGACCAGTTGGCCACGATCGGCATCGTGGCGACGGACATGGTCGACCACCCGGAGGCCTGGCGCGACCGGATCACGGCGGTCATGGAGCGCTGGATCTACCACATCGGCTGCTCCGAGGAGTTCGCCGGCGGCTACCTGCTCGCTGCGCTGGCCCGTCACGAGCGCGCCCGGCAGGTCGCGGCGGCCCAGTCGGCCCAGCGGCTGGGCCGGGCGACGGAGGCCCAGAAACTTTTGTTGGCCGAGGCGGCGCGCGACCGCGAGAAGGCGGCGGCCGAGCAGCTGCGGGAACAGGCCGAGGGCCTCGACCGGGCCGCGGCGGAGCTGCGGCAACGCGCCGACCAGCTCGACGCGGCGCTCGACGCGGCGCCGGACCCGGCGTTGGCCCCGGCGTTGGCGGGTGAGGCCTGATGCGGCGGCGGATCGGCCTCGGCGTCTGGTTCGGGCTCTCGGTCGTGGCCTTCTGGCCGACGACCGCCTACGCCTACATCGACCCGGCCACGACCTCGTACCTCATCCAGGTCGTCTCCGGCCTGCTGATCTCCGCGTCGGTCGCCATCGGCGTGTTCTTCCGGCGCATCCAACTGTTCTTCGTCACGTTCCGCGCCCGCCTGGCGGCGCTGACCGTCCGCTGGTTCACGGCCAAGGGCCGGGCGGCCCGGCGGGCCGAGCGGGCGGCGCGGCAGGACCGGGCGGGCGCGGCCGCGGGAGCGGCCGGGGTGGGCGGCGTGGACGGTCTGGACGGCCTCGCCGGACTGGCCGACGTCGCCGGGCTGACCGGGGTGACCGGACTGACCGGGGTGGCCGGGGTGGCCGGGCCGGCCCCGGCCCGTCGGCGGCGCACGCTGTCGGACCGGCTCCGCTACCTGTTCTCCGACCGCCGCCACTGGTACACGCGCCTGGGCATCGCCGCGCTGACCGGCGCCGCCGCCGCGTTCACGTTCGTCCTGTTCGCGTTCCTCGACCTGTACGTCAACAACCAGGCGTCCCTGCCGTTCTGGTTCGACGCCTTTCTGACGCCGACCCTCCTGCTGTTCGGCGCCGTCGGGTTGGCCGTGGCCCTCGTGTTGTGCCTCTTCCGGGGCCGCGTGTTCGACGTGGCCTGCTCGCTCGTGCTCGGCGTGACGATCGCGGGCTGGGTCCAGGCCAACTTCCTCAACCCCGACTTCGGCCAGTTCACGGGCGCGACCGTCAACTGGCCGGCCTACCTCCGGCCCACCATCGCTAACACGGCCATCTGGCTCGGGATCATCGCCGCGCCGGTCGTCGTCCGGGCTCTCGGGCGGCGGCTCTGGCACGGCCTCATCGTGTTCCTGCCGGCGCTGCTCATCGCGATGGGCTCGATCTCGCTGCTCAACACGTACGCCGCCGGGCCGCCCGCCAAGGCCGAGGAAGGCCCGGCCGCCGACGGCTACCTGTCGGCGGAAGGGCTGTTCACGGTGTCGCGCCAGGGCAACGAGATCGTGTTCCTGCTCGACATGCTCGACCAGACCGTCATCGACCGCATCCGCGAGTCCGACCCCCACTTCTTCGACCCGCTCCAGGGCTTCACGGAGTTCGACAACAACCTCTCCCGCTACTCCCAGTCGTTCCCGTCGATCGTCAACCTGCTGACCGGCGGCGACTACCTCTACCAGAGCCCGATGAGCGAGTTCTTCGCCGACGCCTGGCGCGAGGGGACCTTCCTGCCGGACCTCAAGGCCCAGGGCTATTCCGTCAACGTCTACTCGCTCAAGTCCGACGCCTACTGGTCGGGCGAGGACGTCGCCGGGCTGGTCGACAACTTCTACCAGACGCCGCTGGCCGTCGACCAGCGGGTCATGCTGCAGGGCATGGCCCGGCTCGCCGGGTTCACCTTCGCGCCGCTCGCGTTCAAGCCCGCCCTCTGGCTCAACTCCCAGGAGTTCGACGGCGCCGTCCACAGCGTCGGCGAGGCGCCCGCCCCGTACGCCATCGACGACGCCAAGACCTACGCCACGCTCGTCGCCGACGGGCTGACGGTGGTGGACAGCGGGCCGCGCTTCAGCTTCATCCACCTGTGGGGGCCGCACCCGCCGTTCACGATCAACGCGGACGCCCAGGCCGTGCCGGAGGGCTCGGTCGGCATCGTCGACCAGGCCAAGGGCGCGTTCAAGATCGTCTACACGTACCTGGCGGACATGGCGGCGGCGGGCGTCCTCGACAACTCGACCATCGTCATCACGGGCGACCACGGCATCCACACGACCGTCGACGGCGTCAAGCTGTCGCGCGAGCTGGACCACCCGGCGATGACGGCGCTGTTCGTCAAGCCCGCCGGGGCGGCCGACGCGCCGCTGGTCCGGTCGCAGGCCCCGACCGCCGCGCCGATGCTCAAGGCCACGCTGGTCGCGGCCGCCGGCGGCGACCCCACGCCGTACGGCCCGACCTACTTCGACGTGCCGGCGGACTCGACGGCGCCGCGCGAGTTCTTCTGGCTCCGCCCCCGCTCCGGCGCCGACCCGCCCTTCGCCGACGAATACGAGGTCGTCGGCGACGCCACCAACTTCAGCAACTGGCACAAGGGCGAGCACACCGTGCTGCGCGAAGACGAAGAACGCTAACCGTCATCCTGCGAGCAGAAACGTCATCCTGCGCGGAGGCGCGCTAGCGCCGGAGTCGCAGGATCTACCCGGAACCGAGACAACCACCGCGCAGGATCACGAGCTCAGCAGTTCACCTTCCCTGAGTCCCCTTGCCAGAAGACAGTGCAGCTCCACGGCTCCTCCCCCACCTTGGTCCAGTTGGCCCAGTCCGCTGCGTCGCCCGTGACCTGCCATTGTTCCGTCACGGCGGGGCCGGGCGAGCCGATGCGCCAGAAATAGGGCCGGACGGTGGCGTCGATGGACGCCTGGTCCTGGGGCACGTCGAAGTACGTCACGCCGAACGCCGCCGGGTCGCCGCCGGCCTCGGCGATGATCGTGGCGGCCAGGTTGGCCGTGGAGACGGCGGCGTGGCTGTAGGCCAGCGGTCCGGTCGCGCCGGACCGCTTGACGAACAGGCCGACGCGCTTGGGTTCGTGGAGCGGCTGGCCGGAGATGCCGGGGCCGATCTGGACGCCGTGGTCGCCCGTGATGATGACCGTGGCGTCGTCGTACAGGCCGAGGGCGCGCAACTGGTCGAGGTAGGCGAACATGATCTTGAACGCCGCCTTGGTCTGGGCCAGGACGGTCGACTGGTTCTCCCCCACCTTCTCGAGGTCCTCCGTCAGCACCCACGGCGGGTGGGAGCCGTTGAGGTGGAGGTAGGAGAAGCGCGGCTGATCCGTCGTCACGGAGATGCCGTAGGCCAGCAGCGCGTCGTAATACTTCTTGTCGCCGAACGTGTAGGCGGGCTCGCCGTGCTGGGCCTGGACGACCCCCTCGAAGGCGTCGGCCGCCGGCCACACGAACGGCTTGAGCGCCAGCGGCAGGTAGCGCACCCCGGCCAGCCGCAGCAGCCCCTCCATCATCGGCTGCGCGTTGACCGTCAGCTCGTCCGTGATGACGTTGTCGAACAGCCCGACGACCTCGTCGACGGAGTTGTAGGCGTACTCGTGGGTGGCGTAGAGGTTGGTCGAGTAGCCCAGGTCGCGCAGCGCCGGGATGAGCCGCCCGTCGGCCCAGGCGTCGGCGAAGAAGTCCGCCACGGGCCGGTCGAAGCCGAACTCCGCGCCGGTCAGCATGTTGACCTCGGACGGGAACGTCGAGTTGTAGAGGGAGAGGTTGTCGTCGAACTCCGTGAAGCCGTTGAGGGGGTCGAAGAAGTGGGGGTCCTCGGCGGCGATCTGCTCAATCAGGGTCTGGTCGAGCATGTCGAGGATGACGAAGACGACGTTGTGGCCGGACGAGGCCGAGTACAGGCCGCGCGTGGAGACGTAGTAGTCCGACGGCCGGTCGTCGAGCCCGCTGGCGCTGGACAGGGCCGTCACGCCGCTGGCGACCGAGGTGATGAGGAGCGTCGCCGCGATCAGGGCGACCGCGCCCTCCCACAGCCGCCGCCCGATGACGCGGAGGGCGGCCACGGCGGCCACGAGGCCCAGCCAGACCGCCGCGTTGCCCAGGGCCGCGCCGGGGTCGGCGTTCCAGGCGGGCGTGGCGCCCGTGACCTCGCCCAGGGCGGGGTTGAGGGCGAGGCCCTGGAGCCAGCCGGCCAGGAGCAGGCCGGTCCCGGCGGACAGCACGAGGTCGAAGGCCTTGCCCCGCCACACCACCGTCACGAGGGTCAGGCCGAGCGTGACGCCGCCCGCCAGCAGCAACGTGGGCCGGACGAGCGCGCCGAACCAGAACCCGAAGTCGCCCCGGTTGCTGAGGTAGATATCGACGATGCCGAACGCGATGAACGTGACGCCGGCCGCCAGCGCAGGCAGCAGAGCCAGCCCCAGCCGATGCCGGAACCGCCGCGGATCCCCCCGTGTCAGCCCAGGCCCCGTTGTCGCCCCGGCCCCTCTTGTCGGCCCAGCCCCTCTTGTCGGCCCGGCCCCCGCTGTCGGCCCGGCCCCTCTTGTCATCCCGGCGAAAGCCGGGATCTTTCCCCGGCCCAGAGAATCCTGACGCGCCCGCCGCTCAGCCCGCCGGACGGCCCGCCCCCGAGCGGTACCCCAGCGGATCAGCCAGGCTGTGAGCGCGACGCGCCCCCGGCGAACGAGGTCCCCGCGCCGCGCCATCCCACCTCCAGACTCAGGCCGCGCCCAGACTACCGTGGCGCCCCAGGCCGAGGTGTCTGACGCCGCGGCCGAGGCCGAGGTGTCTGATGCCGCGACCGAGGCGGAGGTGTCTGATGCCGCGGCCTTGGCGACGAAGGAGCCCGGGCGGCGGCATCAGATACCTCGGCCGGGGTGTGTGACATTGGGGACGGTTCCTTTTGTCACACCTGCTCTGTCATCCTGAGCGCAGCGAAGGATCTCACCTTGGTAGGAAGAGGTCCTTCGCTTCGCTCAGGATGACAGGGGAACACTCATGTGACCGGGGGAACGCCCCGGATGTCAGGCGTGGCGCTCGGCGTGACACATCTCTCGCTACAATCGCCCAGAGCCGTAAAGGAGACTCCACCATGCCCACAGACCTCTATAAAGTCACGTTGTCCGAAGACCAGATTCCGACGCACTGGTACAACATCGTGGCCGACCTGCCGACCCCGCCGGCCCCGCCGCTGCACCCGGCCACGGGCGAGCCGCTGACGCCCGCCGACCTGGCCCCGCTGTTCCCGATGGGCCTGATCGAGCAGGAGGCGTCGACGGAGCGCTGGATCGAGATCCCGGCCGCCGTGCGGGAGATCTACCGGCTGTGGCGGCCGTCGCCGCTGTACCGGGCCCGCCGCCTGGAGCAGGCGCTGGGGACGACCGCGCGCATCTACTACAAGTACGAGGGCGCCAGCCCCGTCGGCTCCCACAAAGCCAACTCGTCGGTCCCCCAGGCCTACTACAACAAGCTGGCCGGCCGGACGCGGCTGACGACGGAGACGGGTGCGGGCCAGTGGGGCGCCGCGCTGGCGTTCGCCGCCGAGATCTTCGGCCTGGAGGCTGCCATCTGGCAGGTCCGCAGCTCGTTCGAGGGCAAGCCCTACCGCTCCGCCCAGATGGCCGTGTTCGGCGGCAAGGCCGTCGCGTCGCCGTCCGAGCTGACTGCCATCGGCCGGAAGCTGCGCGAGCAGTTCCCCGACACGACCGGCTCGCTCGGCATGGCCATCTCCGAGGCCGTCGAGGTCGCCGCCCAGGACCCGAACGCGTCGTATTCCCTCGGCTCCGTCCTCAACCACGTGCTGCTCCACCAGACCGTCATCGGCCAGGAGACGCTCAAGCAGCTTGAGGTCTTCGAGGAGCCGCGGGCCGACTACCTGTTCGCCTGCGCGGGCGGCGGTTCGAACCTCGGCGGCATCGCGTTCCCGTTCATCCGCGAGAACCTGGCGGGCCGCCAGCAGGTCAAGATCACGGCGTGCGAGCCCGCGGCGGCCCCGTCGCTGACGCAGGGCGAGTTCCGCTACGACTTCGGCGACACGGCCGGGATGACGCCGAAGCTCAAGATGTACACGCTGGGCGCCGACTTCGTGCCCGACCCGGTCCACGCGGGCGGCCTCCGCTACCACGGCATGGCCCCCCTCGTCTCACACTGCTACCACGAGGGCTACCTCTCCGCCATCGCCATCAAGCAGCGCGAGGCGTTCGAGGCGGGCGTCCTGTTCTCCCGCGCCGAGGGCATCATCCCGGCCTCCGAGTCCAACCACGCCATCGCGGGCGCCGTCCGCCAGGCCAAGGCCACGCCGGCCGGCGAGACCCCGGTCATCGTGATCGGCGTGTCCGGCTCCGGCCAGCTCGATCTGCCCGCCTACACGGAGTACCTGTCCGGGGAGATGCCGAACACGTGACCGGATCTCCCGCCGAGGCGCCCGCGGGCGCGGATGTGTGGGCCGAGCGCGTCGGCCCGCGAACCTATGTCGGCTACAGCCCGCGCGGCGCGGCGGTGGCGATCGGCCCCGACCTGCCCGACGGCTTCTGGCCGGGCGAGTTGCTGAAACTGGCGTTGGCGGGCTGCGCGGGCATGAGCTCGGACGAGGTCATCGCCCGCCGCCTGGGCGCCGATTACCACGTCACGATCGGAGCGAGTGGCACGAAACACTCGACCGAGGACCGCTTCACGGCCTTGGAGGACCACTTGGTCCTGGACCTGTCCGGGCTCAGCGCGGAGGACAAGGCCCGGCTGAGAAAGGTCGTCGACCTGGCGATAGCCAGCGCCTGCACCATCGGCCACACCCTGACCCACGGAGCCCAGGTCACCACCGACATCGTGTGACATTGGGGACGGTTCCGTTTGTCACACTCCCCTATGCCCCGGGGTCGGGCACCGTGGCTACCGAGCGAGGAACGAGCGACAGCCACGGGGCCGGACACCGCGGCCGCACCACCCGAATTGGCTGGCGA
>JAISTC010000166.1 GCA_031272805.1 Propionibacteriaceae bacterium | reverse complement strand
CGATCTGGAGGCGGCGCGGCAGGTCGAAGTGGTGGTCGTTCTTCATCAGGTACGCCATGCCGCCCTTGCCGGACTGGGAGTTGACGCGGATGACGGCCTCGTAGGTCCGGCCGACGTCGAACGGGTCGATCGGCAGGTACGGCGCCTCCCACTCGATGTCGTGGATCGTCATCCCCCGCTCCAGCGCCTTGTGCTCGAGGTCCTCGAGGCCCTTCTTGATGGCGTCCTGGTGGGAGCCGGAGAAGGCCGTGTAGACGAGGTCGCCGGCGTAGGGGTGGCGCGGCGCGACGGGCAGGCCCGTGCAGTACTCGACCGTGCGGCGGATTTCGTCGAGGTCGGAGAAGTCGATTTGCGGGTCGATGCCCTGGGAGAACAGGTTGAGGCCCAGTGTCACGAGGCAGACGTTGCCGGTCCGCTCGCCGTGGCCGAACAGGCAGCCCTCGACCCGGTCGGCGCCGGCCATGAGTGCCAACTCCGTCGCGGCCACGGCGGTGCCGCGGTCGTTGTGGGGGTGGAGCGAGACGCAGACCGAGTCACGGTGGGAGATGTGGCGGCAGAAGTACTCGATCTGGTCGGCGTACGTGTTGGGCGTCGACCGCTCGACCGTCGCGGGCAGGTTGAAGATGATCTCGCGGCCCGGCCCGGGCTGCCACACCTCCGTCACGTTCTCGCAGACCTCGAGCGCGAAGTCCGTCGGCGTCTGGGTGAAGATCTCGGGGCTGTACTCGTAGCCGAACTCGACGTCGGAGAGGTACTTGGCGGCGGCGTCCATCACCCACTGGGTCCCCTGGCGGGCCAGCGCGACCGTCTCGGCCTCGGACAGGTGGAACACGACCCGGCGGAACAGCTCGGCCGTCGCGTTGTAGAGGTGGATGTTGGCGCGGTGGGCGCCGACGAGCGACTCGGCGGTCCGCTCGATCAGGTCCTGGCGGGCCTGGGTCAGGACGGAAATCTGGACGTCGTCGGGGATGCGGCCCTGCTCGATCAGCGCGCGGACGAAGTCGAACTCGGTCTGGGAGGCGGACGGGAAGCCGACCTCGATCTCCTTGTAGCCCATGCGGACCAGCAGGTCGAACAGCCGCATCTTGCGGTTGAGCGTCATCGGGTCGATCAGCGCCTGGTTGCCGTCACGCAGGTCGGTCGAGAGCCAGCGCGGCGCGTGCGTGATCTTGGCCTCGGGCCACGTCCGGTCGGGCAGGTCGAGGGGCTGGAACGGGATGTAGCGCTCGAACGGCATCCCGGAGGGCTGCTGGACGGGCGGCTGGGCTTGCGGCAACGTGCCGAACTTCGTGGTCTGGGTAGTCATTGTTTCCTCGCTGGTGGTGGTCGGTGCCAGGCGCGTCAATGCTCCGCAGCGAGGGGGTCTGGCCTAGAAGCGAACCCCGCTGCGGCAACGAAGCAGCAAGTCTGCCCAAGCCACGGCGGCGATATTACCACGCGAGTCCGAGGCCGAGGCCGAGGTGTCTGATGCCGCGGCCTTGGCGAGGAACGAGCCCGGGCGGCGGCGTCAGACACCTCGGCCGGTGGAGTCTGGGGCGGAGTCTGGGGTCGGCCGCGGTGTCAGGTGCCCCCGCCCGGGCTCGTTCCTCGCCAAGGCGGGGGCGCCTGACACCTCGGCCTGGGCCGGGGGCGCCTGACACCTCGGCCTCAAACCAAGCCGGGCGCTCTTCTCAGCGCGACTGATCTGGCCTTCACTATCAGGTCCAGGTGTCGGGTCAGCAGGGTTCTGAAGCCCTGGGACCAGTGGACCTGGCGCCAGCGGTTGACCGGGACCCAGCGGGCGTCGGCCGTCGTGCCGCCGATGTCGCGCACGACCGGGTCGGCCGGCTCCGGCACCTCGGCCACGTAGATCAGCCGCAGCGCGTGGAAGTCCTCGACCTCGCCGGCGGGCGACGGGCCGATCCAGTGGTCGGACTGGAGGTCGAGGATGCGGTGGAGCTCGATCGACTGGCTGGTCTCCTCGGCGGCCTCCCGGATGGCCGCGGCGGCCGCCGTCTCGCCCTCCTTGATGCCGCCGCCCGGCAGCCCCCAGAGGCCCGGCACGGCGGTGGTGTCGGAGAACTGCGTGGCCAGCAGCCCCCGGCTCGACAGGGCGATGACATACGCCGCCAACCGCTGCCGCGCCACGGGCGCCGCCTGCGTCACGGGGTCGCCGGGCTCGCCGGCCCGGCGCCGGAGCAGCGGCGGCAGCAGGACGGCCCAGTCGCGGCGCCGCTCGACCTGGGCCGTGACGACGATGTCCGGCAACTGGCCTTTGGCGGACAGCAGGCGGCGGACGGAGAAGCCCGCCCGGCGAAACACGACCGCCGGGTCCTCGCCGTGGCCGACCTCCGTGTCGACCAGAGCCGGCCCTCCCGCCAGGGACACGCCCACGATCCTCACAGGGCCATCTTTCGCCCAACGTGACCCTTCCCACAAGCCCATTCGGGCAACAGCCGGGCAACACCCTGTGGACAACCGAAAAGTTATCCACAGTTTGCCGAAGTCGCCCCCGGGCGGCCCCGGACCCGGCCAGGATGGGCGCATGGAACCTACACACACCCTCCCGGATCCGACGCTGGATCCGGCGCAGCGCTGCTTCGGCGCCAACCGCCCCCTGTACCAGGCGTACCACGACTGGGAGTGGGGCCGGCCGGTCCGCGACGACGCCGCCCTCTTCGAACGCCTCAGCCTGGAAATCCTGGCCGCGGGCCTCTCCTGGTACATCGTCCTCTCCAAGCGCGACGCCCTGCGGGCGGCCTGGGACGGCTTCGACCCGGCCGTGGTCGCCGCCTACGGGCCCGACGACAGCGAGCGCGTCCTGGCCACGCCCGGCCTGATCCGCAACCGGCCGAAGGTCGAGGCGATCATCGACAACGCCCGGGCCCTCCGGGCGTTCCAGGAGGCCGGCGGCTCGCTCGGCGACCTCGTCTGGTCGCACGCCCCGGCCCAGCACAAGACCCCCCGGACATTCGCCGACCTGCCGTCCGCCAGCCCCGAGTCGAAGGCCCTGGCCAAGGCCCTGCGCGACCTGGGCTTCCGCTGGATCGGCCCGGTCATCGCCTACGCCACGATGCAGGCGGTCGGCGTCGTCAACGACCACCTGGACGGCTGCCCCCGGGCCGCGAACCCGGCCCCCAGCGCGCCGCCCGGACTACTCCCAGACACAGCACCACCGGCTGCTTGACTCCCGGCTGGCAGACCGGCACACCGACCGGTTCGCGGTCAGCCTCGGGGCGCTGGTTTCCGCCTCGGCTGCGCCGGGGTAGCCGGGGTCGCCGGGACCGCCGGGGCTGCCGGGGTGGTCGGAGTTCCGGCCTTGGCCGGGTCCTTGAACATCACGACCGTGCAGCGGCAGCGTTGGCGCCACTCGCCGTCCTGGTTCCGCGTGCCCCACTGCATCGTGACGACGCCGCGGTCCGGCTTCGAGCGTGACTCCCGCTTGTCCGTGATCTCGAGGACCAGGGTCAGCTCGTCGCCGGGGCGCGTCGGGGTCGGCCACTGGAGGTCCATGTCCGCGCCGACGGAGTGCCCGACGGGGAAGCCCGACTCCCAGAACAGCTTCATGGTCATGGCGGACGTGTGCCAGCCGGAGGCGGCCAGGCCGCCGAAGACCGTGGCCTGGGCCGTGACGGGGTCGATGTGGCCGGGATGGGGGTCGTAGCGCCGCGCGAACTCGCGGATTTCCTCCTCGGTCACGCGGTAGGCCGTGGCGGACTCGAAGCGGTCGCCGACCTCGATGTCGTCGAACCACTGGACGGTGGAAGCAGTCATGCGGGGATGCTACCGGAACTGACCGCCACTACGGCCCGACTACACTCTCCGTATGCCCGGACGGATCCTCCACGACGACATCGAGGAAGTCCGCAACCGCGCCCGGATCGACGACGTCGTCTCCGGCTGGGTGACGCTGAGGCGGGCCGGCGCCGGGACGCTCCAGGGGCTCTGCCCGTTCCACGAGGAGAAGACGCCCAGCTTCAACGTCACTCCGGCCCGCGGCCTGTTCTACTGCTTCGGCTGCGGCCAGGGCGGGGACGTGTTCACATTCGTCCGCGAGATCAACAATCTGACTTTCTCCGAGGCGGTCGAGTTCCTGGCCAACAAGTACGGCGTCCAGCTCCGCTACGAGGACTCCGGCGGCCCCCAGGTCCCGGCGGGCCAGCGCGTCCGGCTCCTGGAGGCCAACGCCGCCGCGGCCGAGTTCTTCGCCGCCGCGCTGAACTCGCCCGAGGCCGACCCGGGCCGCCGCTTCCTGCTCGGCCGGGGCTTCGACCAGGACGCGGCCCAGCGCTTCGGCGTCGGCTTCGCCCCGCGTGACGGCAAGGCGCTGTCCCGCCATCTGACGTCGCGCGGCTTCTCCGCCGACGACCTCGTCACGTTCGGGCTGGCCCGGCGCGGCGGCTGGGACTACTTCCAGTCCCGGCTGGTCTGGCCGATTCGCGACGCCGGCGGCGCCGTCCTCGGCTTCGGGGCGCGCAAGCTGTTCGACGACGACCGCCTGCCCGCCAAGTACGTCAACACGCCCGAGACGCTCGTCTACAAGAAGTCCGGCGTCCTCTACGGCCTCGACCTGGCCCGCGCCAACATCGGCCGGCAGGCCCGGGCGGTCATCGTCGAGGGCTACACGGACGTCATGGCCTGCCACCTGGCCGGCGTCACGACCGCCGTCGCCAGTTGCGGCACGGCGTTCGGCGACGACCACGCCCGCCTGATCCAGCGGCTGATGGGCGGCGACGCCTTCCACGGCGAGGTCGTCTTCACGTTCGACGGCGACGCCGCCGGGCAGAAGGCGGCGCTCCGGGTCTTCTCCGGCGACGCCCACTTCGCCGCGCAGACGTACGTGGCGGTCGAGCCGTCCGGCCTCGACCCCTGCGACCTGCGGCTGCAGCAGGGCGACGCGGCGCTGCGCGAGCTGGTCGCCCGGCGCGAGCCGCTGTACCGGTTCGTCATGCGCAATGTGCTCGGCCAGTACGACCTCGACCGGGTCGACGGCCGGCTGGCGGCCGTGCGCGAGGCGGGCGGGCTGATGAAGTCGATCCGGGATCGCTCGCTGGTCGACGGCTATGTGCGCGAGCTGGCCAGCCTCGTCGGGATGGACGTCGAGGAAGTGCGGCGGGCCATCGGGTCCGCGGTCCCGGCGCGGGGCGCGGGCCGGGCGCAGGCGGCGAGGTCCGACGGCTCAGGTCCGTCACGCGGTGCGCCGACCGGCGTGGTGCCCGGCGTGGGCGGGGGTCCGGGCGGAGGCTCGGGCGGCGCCCAGAGCGGGGTCCAGGGCGGGGCGGCGCCCGACGACGGCGCCCTCGTCTCCGCCATCCCGCTGCCGGCGCCCGACGACCGCCACCTCGTGGTCGAGCGTGACGCGCTGCGCCTCATGCTCCAGCGGCCGGACCTGTTCGCCGGGGCGGAGCCCTGGCTCGGCATCGGCCCCGACTGCTTCACCCACCCCGCCTACGCCGCCGTGTTCGCGGCGGTGGCGGCGACGCCGGGCCAGGGCGGGTCCGGCTGGGCCCAGCGGGTGTTGGCGGGGTTGCCGGCGGGGCTGCGCGAGTGGGCCATCCAACTGGCCGTCGACCCGGTCCTGGCCGACGTCACGCCGCGCCACGCCCGCGAGTACGCCGCCAAACTCCAGTTGCTGTCCGCGGAGCGCTCGATCGCCCAGCTCAAGTCGACCATGCAACGGACGAACCCCGTGACGGACGAGGGCAGCTACAAGGCGATGTTCCAGACGATGATCACGCTGGAACTGCGCCGCAAGGAACTGCTCCAGGTGACCACAGGGGAGTAGGTGCCACTGTTAGCCGCGCTGCTCTGTCATCCGCTGCTCTGTCATCCTGAGCGCAGCGAAGGATCTCTCCGCCACGTGGTCATTGGCGGTCCGCTCTTGTCCTGCCGTCAGAGAGATCCTTCGCTCCGCTCAGGATGACAGAGGTTGCGCTCAGGATGACAACAAGCGCGTCAGCGCCGCAGGTACGACAGGATGCGCAGGATCTTGAGGTACAGGAACACCATCGTGACGGTCAGGCCGTAGGCCGCCATCCAGCTCGTCTTGGCCGGGGCGCCCTGGCGGATGCCCGCCTCGATGAACTGGAAGTCGTCGACCAGGCAGATGACCGCGAGGACGACGCCGATGCCCGCGAACAGCCACGCCAGCGCGCCGACCCGGCCGGTCATGCCGGCGATCAGGCCGAGGTTGATGCCGGCCAGCGAGAGGAGGAAGTTGATGAGCGCGACGGCGGCGTAGGCGAGGACGGAGATGAGCAGGATCTTCTGGACCTTGCCCGTGAGGCGGAACTTGCCGAAGTGGAAGGCGGCGAGGGTCGCGGCGGCCGCGACGAACGTGGCGAGGACGGCCTGGAACACGATGCCCGTGTAGTACATCTCGAAGATGCCCGAGATCGTCCCGAGGAAGACGCCCTCGACCACCGCGTAGACGAACGCGAAGGCCGGGCCGACGCTGCGGCGGAACGCGCCGATCAGCGGGATGATGAACGCCGCGAAGCCGCAGACCATCGCCGCCGGGGCCAGGACCATGATGTTGTCGCCGAAGAACTTCCAGGTCAGGACGGCGACGACGACCGTCGCGCCGAGGACGAGCGCCGTCTTGGTCAGCACGTCGTCGATCGTCATCCGGTCCGCCGGGGCGGCCGGCGTCGGCGGGAAGGCGTAGGGCGGCTGGCCGTACGTGGCCTGCTCGGCGGGGGTTTGGGCGGGGGCCTGGCCATAGGCGGTTTGGCCGTAGGCCTGGCCGTCGGCCGTCTGGCCGGGGGCGCCCTGCCAGGGGGCCTGGCTGAACGGGCCCTGGGCCTGGGCGTAGGTCGAGGGGGTTTGGGCGGGCGCGAAGGCGTCCGGCCGGGACAGAACGGGATTGGCCACAATCACTCCTTGGGCGGGTCCGACGGGGACATTGAACCGTTTTCCGTAGTGTAGCCGGTTGGGCCGTCACGCGGCCCTTAGGCCGGCACGACGGCGCCGGCCAGCGTGGCCTTGATTGTCTGGCCGCCTGCCGTCAGGTAGACGGACGGGGTCCAGGCCCCGCCGCGCCGGTCGATGGCGAACGAGAACTGGCCGGGCTCGGCGCCCGTCAGGGCGGGGAGTCGGGCGATCAGCTCGGCCAGGGCCGCCGCGTCGATCCGCGCCGGGTCGAAGGCCGCCAGGCCGGCGTCGGCCGACCCGACCGCGTCGTGGACGGGCACGCCCGGCAACCGGACGGTCCGCGTGACCGTGCCGGCGGCGTCGCGGTGGAGCGAGTAGAGGGCGCCGGAAGCCCCGTCGAGGCCGACGGCCAGGACCTCCCGGAGCCCGGCCGTGACGTCGGCCAGGCCCTCGGCCAGGCCGGCCGCGGTCGTAAAGTCGAGGGGGGCGATGAGCGAGCCGTCGGCGCGGAAGAACACGGGGCTGGACTCGGGGTTGGTCACGACCGAGAGGAACACGCGGCCGTCCGAATACTCGGCGATCTGGAGGCGTTGGTCCTTGTCAGAGCCGGATTGCTGGGCCGCCGTCTGGAACAGGGCGGCGAGGTTGGCGGGGGCGTAGTCACGCGGGTCGAAGATGGCCTGGCCGACGTAGGCTGTGTCGGTCTCGGCGGCGGCCACGGCGCCGTTGCGGTAGGCCCAGGTGGCGGCCGTGTCGCCGATCACGACGGTCAGGGTCGCCCAGTCGGTCCCGAACTCGGCCTTGATGGCGTGGGCCGACCCGGCCGCCGCGACGAGCGCGTCCAGGACGTCCCGCGCCTGGCCGGGGCCGGTCACGAGCGGCGCGGCGGTAGCGGTCACCCCGGGGGAGCTGGGCGGCGCCGACGGGTCCGTGCCCGGCTCACAGGCGGACAGCGTGACGAGGGCAGCCAGAACCACCGCCCCGGTCAGAAGTCTCGCCACAAGCCGCACCGGACCAGCGTAGTGGGGTCGGGAGGCCACGGGGTCGGGCACTGTGGCTACGGAGCGAGGGACGAGCGACAGTCACAGGGCCCGACCCCGTGGCCCAACCACAACACACGAGCGCGAGGTAAAGTGGCCCAACCCAGGTGAGCCTACCGGTTGGCGGCCCCGCGGGGGAAGGGCTGGGACCCAGCCTTTCGGATGACAAGACGGGGCCTTTTCAGGCCCCGTGACGGCGAGCTAGGGTGGGGCCACGGCCGAGCGGCGAGGCCCGGCCGGCGAGTTCCGGGACCTGGGCGAACCCAGGAGGAATGAGGATTCAAGATGTCGACGGAGCTGCTGATCGAAGAGAACACCGAGGACACCACCGTGGTGGCACGGGTGGTGTCCGAACCAATCAAGCAGGTCTGGGCCGCGCTGCTCAGTCCGGCCGGCCAAGCCGCGTTGCTCGGCCCGGGCGCCATCCTGGGCGACAAGGGCGACAAGTGGCAGGCCGAAGACGGGTCCTGGGGTGTGACCCGGTCGTATCACCCGATGGAAGAGGTCCGGTTCTCCTGGCGGGAGTCGGAGGACGCGCCGCGGACCTGGGTGGACCTCAAGTTCGAGAAGCTGGACGACAACTCCACCCGTGTGGAGATCGTCCACGACCACTCGGGCGTCGAACTCGACGCCGACAAGCTGACCGCCCACTGGAAGGGCGCGCTGGCGGCCTTGGCCGAGTAGCCAGGGTCACGCGGTTCAGGGCGCCCAGCGGATCGGCGCGGCGCCCTGCTCCGCGAGGAGTGCGTTGGCCCGCGAGTAGGGCCGTGACCCGAAGAAGCCCGCGCGCGCCGACAAGGGCGACGGATGCGGCGAGGCGATGACCGGGACGCCGCCCAACAGGGGTTGCAGGTTCTGGGCGTCACGCCCCCACAGGATCGCCACGAGCGGGCCGCCGCGCGCGGCCAGGGCCTCGATGGCTTGCCGCGTGACCTCCTCCCAGCCCTTGCCCCGGTGGGAACCGGGCTTGCCGGGCTGGACGGTCAGGACCCGGTTCAGTAACAACACACCTTGCTCGAACCAGGGGGTCAGGTCGCCGTTGGGCGGCGGGGCCGTACCGAGGTCGGCGGTGAGCTCCTGGTACATGTTGCGGAGCGAGCCGGGCAGCGGCCGGACGTCCGGCGCGACGGAGAACGACAGGCCGACAGGGTGGCCGGGGGTGGGGTAGGGGTCCTGGCCGACGATCAGGACGCGGACGGCGGCCAACGGTCTGGTGAACGCCCGGAGGACATTCTGGCCCGCGGGCAGGTAGCCGCGCCCCGCGGCCAACTCCTGGCGCAAGAAGTCCCCCATCCGATGAACCGTGTCCTCCACCGGCGCCAGCGCCACGGCCCAGTCGGGCGCAACCAATTCAGACAGCGGAGCCACAAGACGAGGCTACCGCCTGCCATCCCCGTCCACCCCACCCACTTTCCCGCTAAGCTCACGACCGTGATCGACTGGATCCTCAGCCTTCCGTTCGTCGTGGCCTGGCTAGCGCTGACCGTGATCGTGGCCGGCCGCTCCCAAGGCACGTACTGGCTCGGCCGCGGCGTCCGCGCGGGCGTCATCAAGTCGAAGCGCGCGACCAAGCTGGCGGGCGAGTCCGCCACCAAGGCGACGCGCTCGCTGGAGCGTTGGGGTTGGCCGATCATCCCGCTGAGCTTCCTGACGGTCGGCTTCCAGACCGCGGTCAACTTCACAGCCGGCCTGATCGGCTGGCGCTGGGGCCGCTACACTCTGGCCGCCATCCCCGGCTGGATCGTGTGGGGCGCGGTCTACTCGGCCGGCGGCCTGGCCGCGTTCGCGGGCCTGACGACGCTGGCGCGCCGCTCCCCCTGGGCGGCGGCCGGCGCGATCGTGGCCACCGTGGGCGGCATCGTCCCGACCGTCACCTTGGTGCGCCGCTACCGCGCCGCCCGCCGTCCGGCCGACCCGGTGAAAGATCTGGCGCCGGCTGCGGACTAGCCCAGGGGGAGGGGGCTGTGCGGGGGCGGCAAGAGAACTCGTCACATGGTGCGGGGCCTTGTAGTCTGATAGCAGATTCGCTATCATGTTCGTGTGGCTGCGGAGATCGAGTTCGACTGGGTTCGCCGGAATGACGGCTCGAGCGAGTTCGAAGACTTCCTGGCCGGACTGCCCGCCAAAGACGCGGCCAAATTGCTCGCCGTGATCCAGAACACGGAGGCATACGGCCTGGCCACCGCTCTCACGATGCAATGGGTCAAGAAGCTGGAAGACAATCTCTGGGAGTTGCGGTCGGCGCGAGCCGGCAACGCGCAGCGGGCGGTGTTCTTCCACGCGGTTGGTCCGGACTACGTGATCACCCACGGCTTCACCAAGAAGACGCAGCGGACGCCGCGCGCCGAGTTGGAACACGCCCGGAGCTTGCGGGCGCGCTATCTAGTCGACAGGAAGGACGACGATGAGCAAGATCACTGATCTGGTGGCGGCGCGCAGCGCTGCGGACCCCGAGTTCGCCCACGCCTACGCGGCCGAGGACGAGCGCTTGCGCGTGGCCGTGGCGTTGACCCGGCTGCGCGAGGCCGAGGGGCTGACCCAGCGCCAGTTGGCGGCTCTGGCCGGCAAGCCCCAGTCGACCATCGCCCGGATCGAGAACGGCACGGTCAACCCGTCTCTGCAAGTCCTGGGTGAGATCGCCGCGTGCTTGGGCCGGCGGCTCGACGTGCGCTTCGTGCCGGCCTAAGGGTCACGCGCACCGTCGGTGAGGCCCCGTGGCCGGCCGAAGACAGTGGCGGCTGCACCTGTTGGCCACGTGACAAAGGAACCGTCCCCATGTCACGCGGTCCGCGGTCACGGGCGCGGTGGCGCGGGGTCCGGGGGTTGGAGCGGCCGTCACGGGGGTGGTTCGGCGGCGTTGACGAGGGCCCCCTTGTGGGGCCCGAGGAGACGCATCTGTTGTTGTGTCTTGTTCTTTGTCATCCCGGCGGAAGCCGGGATCTTTCCGTGGTGCCTGCTCGCGGCGGCACGCACGGCTTTCGAAAAGAAGTGTTGTCATCCCGGCGAAAGCCGGGATCTTTCTGCGGGTCGTGGTCGACCAGCGCGCGGGGGAAGATCCCGGCTTTCGCCGGGATGACAAGGGTGTGGATGGGGGAGCTTGACGCCTCGGCCTGGGGTGGTGGGGTCTCTTGTTTGTCATCCTGAGCGAAGCGAAGGATCTCTTGACCGCACGGCGCTGAGATCCTTCGCTTCGCTCAGGATGACAGAGGAGGGGGGTGTGTTGTGTTCAGGGCATCGGCGGCAAGGTCGCCGTGACCGGCGGAGGCATCTGGCCCCTATGGCAAAGCGGCCCGCCGCCCTAGCCTGTTCTCAGGCACGCACACCAGACGGTGACTATTCGGACGGCGGGTCTCGGTGATGACATGCTACGACATGCGGTCACGGGCGCGGTGGCGCGGGGTCTGGGGGTTGGGGCGCCAGCCAGTCGAGGACGGCGTTGACGTCACGTTCGTAGTCGACGCTGGTCGACACGGGCCAGGTCATGCGCCGAGGTCGGCGGCGCGTTGGCGGAGCCGGCCCATGGATTCCTCCCAGGGGGACCACTGGGTGGAGTCCGCCCGGGAGGCGCGGTCGTCGAGGACCTGCGCGGTGTCGGCATCGATGTCGTCACGTTCGCCCAGCCAACGGCCCGTCGTCTGGTGGAGTTCGGCCAACTCATCGGGAGTGAGTTGCTCGACCAGCGGTAGGACATCGGTCAGCGTCATGACGTCATCGTAACCGGTTCCTCCGCAGTCCGGCGGGCCGTCACGGGGGTGGTCTTGTTGTCATCCCGGCGACTGCCGGGATCTTTGGGCGGTTGGAGTCT
>JAISTC010000146.1 GCA_031272805.1 Propionibacteriaceae bacterium | reverse complement strand
GTCATCTACGGCATCCCGATCACGACGCTGATCTTCCGCAACTACTACGAGACCGTGCCCAAGGACATGATCGAGGCGGCCAAGGTCGACGGCGCCGGCATGTTCGGGACGTACCTCCGGGTCGTTCTGCCGATCTCGATCCCGAGCTTCGTCGTCGTGCTCATCTGGCAGTTCACGTCCGCCTGGAACGACTTCCTCTTCGCCGTCTTCTTCGGCGGCAACGCCTCGAGCTCCGCCCCCGTCACGGTCACGCTCAACATGATCGCCAAGGGCTCGATCCTGACCGACTACGGCATCACGATGTCGGCCGCCTGCCTGGCCTCCCTCCCAACGCTGATCGTGTACGTCCTCCTGGGCAAGTACTTCGTCGGCGGCCTCATGGCCGGCTCCGTCAAGGGCTAAGACAGAGAGGCCGGTGGGTGTGGGGGCGGCGGCGTCAGATATCTCGGCCGCCCCGCAGCCGACCCCACCCACCGCGTGACCACTAGAGTTGACCCCCGAGACGGAGGAACCCCCTATGAGTGACATCAGCGCCATCCTCGCGGACCTGGCCGCGGGCCGGATCGACGCGGCGGAGGCCGAGCGCCGGATCCAGGAGGCCGGCGCGGAGGCCGAGCCGCCGCTGGCCGCGGACGAGGCGTCGGCGGAGTGGCCCGTGCTGGCCGACGACGGGACGAAGGCGGCGAAACAGGACCCGCCGCGCGAGACCCGCGCGCGCGCCGCCAAGACCAAGGCGATCGAGCGGGTCATCGTCAAGGCGACCGGCCGCCGCGTCAAGGTCATCGGCGACCCGTCGGTCAAGACCGCGATGGCCGAGGACATCCACACGACCCGCCGCCGCTCCGACACGCTCGAAATCTCCGGCGAGGTCGAGCAGCTCTCCGGCCTGGGCTCGACGCTCAGCTTCCTGCGCTCCATCCGCGGCCTCGACGACCTCAAAGCCCTCGGCATCGGCCAGGAGCTGTCGATCCACGTCAACCCCGCCCTCGAAGTCGACCTCGACGTCACGGGCGGGTCGCTGGCGACGGACGGCGTGCCGCGGCTGGGCGAGGTCCGGCTGACGGCGGGCGTGGCCACGCTCAACGACGTCGCCGTGCTGTCCGACCTGGTCGTCCAGGCGGGCCAGGCGACCGTGGCGGGCCTGTTCCAGGCGGGCCGGTCGCGCCTGCGCGTCGAGTCCGGCCAGCTCACCCTCAAGGTCGACCCGGCGTCCGACGTCACGATCGGCGCCGATTCGCGCGTCGGCCACATCAGTTGGGACACGGCCCTCGAACACACGGAATCCGAGTTGACCGTCGGCGAGGGGGCCGCGCGGATCGACGTCGGCGTGGTCATCGGCCAGGCCACGATCAAGCTGGGCGACGGCGTGGCGCCCGAAGCCGGCGCCGCGGACTAGCCGCCCCGCCGCCGGTCGGCCAGGTCGGCCAGGGTGTCCTCGACCGACGTCCGGGGCGGCTCACCTTCCCCTGCCCTCCGGGTAGCAAGGAACTCCCACCTGTCGTCCGTCACGTTGACCCGGCGCCCGGCGTACACCGTGACCCGCTCCGGTGGCCCGGCCCAGCCGTGCAGGAACGCCGCCGCCTCGCGGCCGAGGACGGCCGGCCCGCCGGCCAGGAGCAGCCCGGCCCAGGCGCGCTGGTACCAGGAGTCGGGGGACAGGGCGAACACGCCCCGCGCCAGCCGCCGCCAGCGCCCGTTCCGGACGAGCCGCAGCAGGGCGCCGGGGCCCAGCCCGAGCGCCAGCGCCTGGTCCCGCGAGAGCGCGCCGGCCTGGCGCCCGGCGGCCGAGTGGAGGCGCAGCATGAGGTCGAGGTCGGTGGCCACGCCGCCACCCTAGACAACCGGTCTGGCCCAACCTCTGGCCCGATCCCGCCCGATAGCGCAACCCGCCGCCGACCCGATTGGAATAATAAGAAGATCAGGGGCATAATCATGCGCCATGACCCTACGAGTCGCGGTAGCCGGGTGTACGGGCTACGCCGGCGGTGAAGCGGTCCGCCTCCTGGCGGCCCACCCCGGCGTCGAGCTCGGCGCCCTGACCGCCCACAGCAACGCCGGGGCCCGCCTCGGTGACCACCTGCCCCACGTCCCCGCCCTGGCCGACCGCATCATCGAGGACACGACGCCCGAGACCCTGGCGGGCCACGACGCCGTCGTCCTCGCCCTGCCCCACGGCGCGTCCGCCCCCCTCGTGGCGGGCCTGGCCGAGCAGACCGTCGTGCTCGACTGCGGCGCCGACTTCCGGCTCGAGTCCGCGGCCGACTGGGAGGCCTACTACGGGACGCCCCACGCCGGCACGTGGCCCTACGGCCTCCCCGAACTCCCCGGCCAGCGCGCCCGCTTGGCCGGCGCGACGCGCATCGCCCAGCCCGGCTGCTACCCGACCGCGTCGACCCTGGCGCTGGCGCCCGCCCTGGCGGCGGGCCTGGCCGACGGCCGCGACACGGTCGTCGTCGCCGCCTCCGGCACCACCGGCGCGGGCAAGGCGCCCAAGCCCAACCTGCTGGGGGCCGAGGTCATGGGGTCGGTCTCCGCCTACGGCGTCGGCGGCTCCCACCGCCACATCCCCGAGATCCTCCAGAACCTCCGGGCGCTGGGCGCGCCCGACCCGACCCTCTCCTTCACGCCGCTGCTGGCGCCGATGCCCCGCGGCATCCTGGCGACCTGCACTGTCCCCGTCGATCAAGGCGTCACGACGGAGTCGGCCTACGCGGTCTACGCCGAGTTCTACGAGAACGAACCCTTCGTCACGCTGTTGGCGCCCGGGCGCTGGCCCGCGACCCAGAACGTGGCCGGGTCCAACTCGGTCCACCTCCAGGTCGCCGTCGACCGCCGGGCCGGCCGCCTCGTGGCCGTGGCCGCCATCGACAACCTGACCAAGGGCACAGCCGGCGGCGCCGTCCAGTGCCTCAACCTGGCCGTCGGCCTCCCCGAAACCACCGGCCTGACGACCATCGGAGTAGCCCCCTAGGCCACGGGGTCGGGCCAGGCCACGGGGTCGGGCCAGGCCACGGGGTCGGGCACCGTGGCTACGGAGCGAGGAACGAGCGACAGCCACGGGGCCTGACACCGTGGCTACGGGGCGAGGAAAGGCCACGGGGTCGGGCGCCGTGGCTAGGGAGCGAGGAACGAGCGACAGCCACGGGGCCTGACACCGTGGCCCAGCCCAAGAAACACAGCAAGATAGACCCAGACAAAGTCAACCCAAGGGAGACATCGTGACAGTTGACCTGACCAACGGCGTGACCGCCGCCACCGGCTTCCTGGCCGCCGGCGTCACAGCCGGCCTGAAGGCGACCGGCAAACCGGACCTGGCGC
>JAISTC010000033.1 GCA_031272805.1 Propionibacteriaceae bacterium | reverse complement strand
GTGGCTACGGAGCGAGCTCTGCGAGCGACAGCCACAGGGCCTGACACCGTGGCCGACAAGGGAGACTTCCTCTGGTAGGCCACGGAGTCAGGCCCCCTGGCTGTCGCTCGTTCCTCGCTCCGTAGCCAGCGTGCCCGACCCCCTGGCCCTGGCCAGCGTGCCCGACCCCCTGGCCCGACCCCAATGTCACGCGTGCGGGCGAGATCCTTCGCTGCGCTCAGGATGACAGGGAAGGCCCGCGCCCTGAACGCCCAGCGTGAGCTTGCCACCGACCAACCGCACGAAGAAGCAGACCCAACCACGGTTCTGCACTTGACCGCTGGCTGAGGCGTGGAGGGACGGCGTTCGCTCCGCCCGCAGTGCCGCCGCCGCCCCACTGGCGCACAGCGTGACGGTTCGGCGGCCGAGGACGGAGCGAAGGCCGTGCCTTCACGCCGGACTCCAGACCGGGCGTGCGAGCGCAGCGAGCAGTGGAGCAGTGTGACAAAAGGAACCGTCCCCAACGTCACGGTGAAGCAGTGTGACAAAGGAACCGTCCCCAATGTCACGCACTACACTCTCGGGCGTGGAACGCACTGATCTTCTGCGCGCTATCGCCGAGCGCCACGCTGTGCGGCGGTATACCGATACCCCTGTTCCGGCGGCTGTGCGGGCCGCGCTGGGGCAGACCATTGAGGCCGCCAATGCCGCCAGCGGGCTGCGCATTCAGGCCGTCTACGACGAGCCCAGCGCGTTCGGCGGCCGGCGGTCGACCTACGGCCAGTTCCGCGGCGTCGCCAACTACCTGTCGTTCGTCGGGCCCAGCCAGCCGGGCCTGCCGGAACTCGCGGGCTACTGGGGCGAACTCGTCGTCCTCCACGCCCAACTCCTCGGCCTCAACACCTGCTGGGTCATCCTGACCTACGACCGCGCCAAGTCCGCCGCCACGGTCGAACTGGGCGAGGAGGAGGTCCTCGTCGCCACGCTCGGCTACGGCGAGACCCCGGGCAAGCCCCACAAGGCCAAGCCCGTCGAACGCCTGGGCCAGGTCACGGGCGGCGGGCCCTGGCCCGACTGGTTCCGGTCCGGCGTGGAGGCCGTCGCCCTCGCCCCCAGCGCCATGAACCAGCAGAAGTACACGTTCACGCTGACCGGCGACACGGTCCGCGCCAAGCCCGGGTTCGGGATGCACGTCAAGATCGACATGGGGATCGCCAAGCGGCACTTCGAGATCGGCGCCGGGGACGGGCCCTGGCATTGGGCCGAGTAGCGTCCATTGGACCTTGCCAGTAGGGCCAATGGTGCCAGAATGGACCCATGGCATCAGCGTCCACAGCCGGATCGGTTGACCCCTTCTCTACCCTGCTCCCCCTCCCCGCCGACATCCCCGCCTGGCTGGCGGTGTCCCAGGGCATCCAGCGCCTCGTGGCGGAGGCCAAGCTGGCGACCGGCGACAAGCTCCCCGCCGAGCGGACGCTGGCCCAACTCCTCGGGCTGAGCCGCACGACGATCACCCACGCCTACGAGAACCTGGCCAAGCTCGGCTGGGTCGAGGCCCGCCAGGGCTCCGGCACGACGGTCCGGGTCCCCACGACCGACCGCCGCCCCAGCCTCCCCCTCGTGCCGGGCGGCGACTCCCCCACGATCGACCTGGCCACAGCCGCCGGCTTCGCCCCGCCCGCCACGGCCGCCCTGATCGACCAGGCGCTGACCTGGCTCCCCCGCTCCCTGGCGTCGGCCGGCTACGAGCCGTTCGGCCTGCCGTACCTGCGCGAGCAGATCGCCGCCTGGCACACCGGCCGCGGCCTGCCCACCGACCCCAACCAGGTCATCGTCACGGCCGGGGCCCTGGCCGGGTTCAGCACGGTACTCCACGCGCTGGCCGGGCCCGCCCCGCGCGTGGCGGTCGACGACCCGACGTACCTCGGCGCGCTGGCCGCGCTCGGCGCCGTCAAGGCCAAGCCGGCCGCCGTGCCGCTCGGCCCGGCCGGCTGGGACCTCGACCGCTGGGAGGACACGCTGCGCCGCGACCGGCCCGCCCTCGCCTACCTCATGCCCGATTTCCACAATCCGACCGGCCTCTCCCTCGACCCGGGCGTCCGGCGCGACCTGATGCGCCGCTGCGCCCGCCACGGCTGCGTCCCCGTCGTGGACGAGGCGACGTCGCCGCTCGAACTGGACGGTCCCCTGCCCGAGCTGCGCTACGCCGGCGATGACCCGCGGACTGTCACGCTCAGTTCGCTCTCCAAGGTCCTCTGGGCCGGCCTCCGCATCGGCTGGATCCGCGCCCCCCACAGTCTCATCGCCCCACTCCGCGACCAGCAGGTCCGCCTCGGCTTCGGCGCGGCCGTCCTCGACCAGCTCGTGGCCGAGGCGTTCTTCGACAACCCCGCGCCCGTCGTGGCGGAGGTCCTCGACGCCCTCCGCGCCACGCGCGCCGCCTGGGCGGCCGGCCTGGCCGACCAACTGCCGGACTGGAACGCCCCCCAGCCCAGCGGCGGCGTCGCCCTCTGGGTAACACTCCCCGAGCCCTGTGCCGACCGGCTGGCCGTGGCGGCCGCCGCCCGCGACCTGACCATTGTCCCCGGTCTTCGTTTTTTCACCGGCCCCGGTGGTGACAACCGGCTCCGGCTGCCGCTGACGCTCCCCGCCGCCACCGTCCCGGAGGCCGTCACGCGCCTGCGCGCCACGTGGGACGCCACCGTCGGCTGAACCCGCCGACACACTCCCGAACCGCGTGACGCCTGATTCTTGACAGAAGCACGAGATGTGCTAGGTTGTCACCACTGAAACTAGTGGCAATACGGGGCAACGCGGGTCTGCCACGTTTCAACTACCACCTGACCACTCCGTTGTGGCTGCCTGGGCCAAAGCCGGCCCAGCACCATGAAAGGCTCATCTATGTCCGCAACACCTGCAGCCACGGCCACAACGACCGCGGCGATTGACCACAAGCTCCACTTCCGCGCAGGACGGTGGATCGACAACTGGAACCCCGAGGACACCGTCCAGTGGGAAGCCGAGGGCTCGAAGATCGCCAAGCGCAATCTGGGCTTCTCCGTCTACGCCGAGTTCCTCGGCTTCTGCGTCTGGCAGCTCTGGAGCATCGTCGTGACGTATCTCAACGGCTGGCAGGGCTTCAAGTTCGACAGCAACCAGCAGTTCTGGCTGATCTCGCTGCCCAGCCTGGTCGGCGCGACCCTGCGCTTCCCCTACACGTTCATGATCTCCAAGATCGGCGGCCGCAACTGGACGATCTGCTCGGCCACGCTGCTCCTCATCCCGACCATCGCCATGGGCTTCGCCATCAGCAACCACCCGACCTGCACGGGCGACGTCTGCACGGGCGGCACGAGCTACGGCGTCATGCTCCTGGTCGCGGCCCTCGGCGGCTTCGGCGGTGGCAACTTCGCCTCCTCGATGGCCAACATCACGTTCTTCTTCCCCCAGCGGACCAAGGGGTGGGCGCTCGGCCTCAACGCGGCCGGCGGCAACATCGGCGCCTCGATCTCGCAGTTCATCGTCCCGATCGTCATCTCGATCGGCGCGGCCAAGGTGCTCCTCGACGACGGCACCACGAAGACCATGACCCACCTCCCCTGGGCCGGCTGGTTCTGGGTGCCCTTCATCGTCGCGGCGATGATCTTCGCGGCCGTCAAGATGAACAACCTGTCCTCCGCCAAGGCGGACATGACCGGCTACAAGGAGGCGTTGAAGGACCCGCACCTGTGGATCACGAGCTTCCTCTACATCGGCACGTTCGGCTCGTTCATCGGCCTGGCCGGCGCCTTCCCGAAGCTCATCAAGGACCAGTTCCCGACCTACTCCACGATCGACCTCGGCATCGTCGCCATCGGCCTGGCCTTCCTCGGCCCGTTGGTCGGCTCGCTGGCCCGCCCCTACGGCGGCCGCCTGGCCGACAAGATCGGCGGCGCCTACATCACGGTCGGGGCGTTCATCGTCATGATCGCGGCGACGTTCACGGCCGTCATGATCCTGAAGCACTGCGAGTCCGTCGTGACGTCGACCGGCACGCCGTGGCACACGGGCTTCTGGATCTTCCTGCTCGACTTCCTGGTCCTGTTCATCGCCACGGGCGTCGGCAACGGGTCGATGTACAAGATGATCCCGAACGTCTTCCAGTTCCGGGCGGGCGTCGTCAACGCCCAGACGGAGTCGGGCGGCATCTCGGTCGAGCGCAAGGTGTCCTCGGCCCTCGGCATCGTCTCGGCGTTCGGCGCCTACGGCGGCTTCTTCATCCCGCAGGTCTTCAACCAGGCCATCAAGCTCCACAAGGGCGCCACGGCCTCCGTCGGCGGCAAGGACATCGACCTGCAAACCGTCCAGGGCTACCAGACCGGACTCTGGTGGCTGTTCGCGGCCTACATCGTGTTCCTCATCGTCACGATCGTCTGCTACGTGCTGCCCTACTCCAAGAAGGGCACGCGGGTCTAGACGAGGCCAACGACCAGGCGCCGACCCCAGCCAGCACCGCGCGGCGATTGCCTGCCGCGGCTGGGGCCGGCGCCGCCGTCTCGGCCCAGGTCAGGCGGGGGTCACGCCGGGGTCGACGTCACGTTGTCCGCCTGGTCCGCGGGGGTCGGGAAGACCAGCGGCACCTCGGTCATGGGCTCTTCCGGGGCGGGCCCGAGCCAGCCGCGGCAGACATGGGGCCCGACGTGGGGGTTGAGCTCGACCACCCGCTGGGCCGAGCGGAGCTCGGCCAGGGAGCCGTTGATCATGCCGCAGTGGAGCTGGCAGACGACCTGCGGGCTCTGGGCCGCCGTCGAGACGAAGGGGCAATTGTGGAGCAGCAAATGGGGCTTGGGGTTCTGGCGCAGCTCCGGCGCGAACCAGAGGGCGTCAAGCTTGTCGACGACGCGCTCGGCGATCTCGGCCTCGTTGAACGTCTCGTAGGGCGCCGGCCGGCTCGTCAGGTAGCGGCCCCACTCGGTCCCGACCGCGTACATGTCCTCCGCCACCTCCGGGTAGCGGGTGGCGATCGTGCTCGTCAGGATCTCGGCCAGGAGGCGGTAACCCTGGGCCCGCTCGTGGGTCTGGTTGGGCAACGTCCCCGAGTACAGGATGCGGCGGCGGCCGGGCTGGTTCGAGACCTCGGTCTCGCGCGTGGCCAGGCCCGCGTCGACCAGGGATTCCAGGTGGAAGCGGGCCGTGTTGACGTGGATCCCGACCTTGTCCGCGACGTCCGCCGTCGACAGGGGCTCTTTGGCGTCGCGCAGGAGTTGGATGATGTGGGTACGGCGGCCCCCGTGGTCCGTGCCGCCGGTAGTGCCGTCGTAGACGCGGTTGGCGGTGTGAACAGCCACGGTGCCCCCTCCACAGTTGCCGAACCGGCCGCCCCGGCTCGGCCCCCAGTTTATGCCAGCCCGATGGCTTTGTCACGAGAATCGGGCGTTTCTCCAGAAAAAAACAGTTCGGCGCCTCCCGGGTCCGCCGCCAGAACCGTTGTCCGGTCCGTTGTGGCTACGCTAACCCTTGGAGGTTGTTGAAACCATGAAGCCCCAGACCCAGGCGGGCCGCGCCGCCCGCTCCGTCGATGCCCACCTCGCCGCGGTCCTGGCCCTGGCGCCGCCCGCCCCCGCCGTCGAGACCGTCCCGCTGGCCGAGGCGGCCGAGCGGGTCCTGGCCGCCGCCGTCACCGCGCCCTGGCCGCTCCCCCGCTTCGCCAACGCCGCCATGGACGGCTACGCCCTCCGCTGGGCCGACCTGGCCGCCGCCCCCGGGGGCTTGCCGGTCGACGGGCGGACGCTGGCCGGGGAGGCGGGCGCGCCGCTGGCCCCGGGTTCGGCCCGGCGCGTCATGACGGGCGCGCCCGTGCCCGCGGGGGCCGACACGGTCGTGCCGCTGGAGGACGCCGTCCTGGCCGACAGCCGCGTTCTCGCCCCCCGCGCGGCGCCCGGCCGCCACCTGCGGTTGCCGGGCGAGGACGTGGCGGCCGGGGCGGTCGTCCTGGCCCCCGGCGTCCGGCTCGGTCCGCGCCACCTGGGCGCGGCGGCCGCCGCCGGCGTGTCGGAGGTCACGGTCGCCGTCCGGCCGCGCGTCGCCGTCCTGGCGACCGGGACCGAGTTGGCGGCTCCGGGCGAGCCGCTCGGGCCGGCCGGCGTGACCGATTCCAACGGCCCCTACCTGGCGGCCGCCGTGCCCGCGCTGGGCGGCGTCGTCGTGGCCCAGGAGCGGGTGGTGGACGAGGCGGCCGCCGTCCTGGCCGCCCTCGACCGGGCGGCGGCCACCGCCGACCTCATCGTGGTGGCGGGCGGCGCGTCGGCCGGGGACAAGGACCTGGCGGCCGAACTGCTGGGCGGCGCCGGGGCCGAGTTCGTCACGGTCGCCATGCAGCCGGGCAAGCCGCAAGGGGCGGGATGCTGGCGGGGCGTCCCCGTCCTCAGCTTCCCGGGCAACCCCGTGTCCGTGGCGGTCTCGGCGGCCGTGTTCCTGCGCCCGCTGCTGGACGCCTGGCTGGGCGCCACTCCCCCGGCGTCCCGCTGGGCCGCCGTCAGCGCGGGCTGGACCAGCCCGGGAGGCAAGAGGCAGTTCATGCCGGTGAGCGTGACCGAGGCCGAGGGCGGACCGACCGTCCGCCCGGCCTCCCCCGGCGGTTCGGGGTCGCACCTCGTGACGTCCCTGGCCAGAGCCGACGCGCTGGCGATCGTGCCGGAAGACGTCGCCGAGGTCGCGGTCGGGCAGCGCCTCGAACTGCTGGAACTGCTCTGATCCCTGCCGGTCCGGAACCGCTGGCCGTCCCCGCCCCTGTCATCCCGGCGAAAGCCGGGATCTTGGAGCTGTGGATTGCCTCGCTGTACCGAAAGATCCCGGCTTTCGCCGGGATGACAAGGGGTTTGGGATGACAAGGGG
>JAISTC010000103.1 GCA_031272805.1 Propionibacteriaceae bacterium | reverse complement strand
TGGCTGGCCGACGCCGGCCAGGTCCGCGCGGTGCCACGGGTGAACCGTGCCAATCTGCCTCTCCGGGCCTACGCCAACGACGCCGTGTTCAAGCTGTTCACGCTGGACGTGGGCCTGCTGGGGGCCCTCGGGCGGGTGCCGGTCGAGACCCTGTTGAGTCCTGACGCCCTGTTCCGCGAGTTCCGCGGCGCGCTGGCAGAGCAACTGGTCTGCCAGGAACTGGCGGCCGCCGGACTGGAGCCTTTCTACTTCGCCCGTGACGACTCGCGCGGCGAGATCGACTTCCTTGTCCAGGCGGGCCACGACCTTGTGCCCATCGAGGTCAAGGCCGGCACCAACCTGGCGGCCAGGTCTCTGACCAACTTCGTCGCCAAGAACGGACTCGACCATGCCGCCAAACTCTCCCTCCTGCCCTACCGGGCCAGTTCTCCGGTGGTGACCAACCTGCCGCTCTACTGGGCCTCCCGCGCCGCCGAACTGGCCGTGGCGGCGAGCGCCTACGCCGACCGGGAACCGGCAGGGTAGGGCCCGATGACCGGACGGGACGCTCGGCCGGTCAGACATCATCAATGGCGGTTCCTGCATCAGACCGTGAGATACCGCCAGCAATGGGACACCAGGGATCTCATCGCTCCCCATTATGGGTGGCGGTATCGGCATTCCGTGGTGGGGCTACCGCCTGGATCGCCAAGAACCTCCTGGATAACACGGGCGGCCTCTACAACCGGGTCACCCGGCGCCTGTGGCTCCAGCCGTTCACCCTGGCGGAATGCGAGGCCTTGGCCCAAAGCCACGGGCTGGTCATGAGCCGGCTCGACCTGATCGAGGCGTACACGGTCTTCGGCGGGATCCCCTTCTACTGCACGCTGCTCAACCGCCCAGATCAAGGCCGCCCTTGGCATCGCCGGCGTGGCCACCCAGATCGCGTCGTGGCGCAGCGAGACGACCGACCCGGGCGCGCAGATCGACCTCGTGATCAGCCGCGCCGACCACGTCGTGAACCTGTGCGAGATGAAGTTCGCCCGCGAGGCTTATGCCGTCACAAAGGCCGTCGAAGACAACCTACGCCACAAACGCGCCGCCTTCATCGCCGAGACCGGCACGAACCGGGCCGTCCACATCACGCTCGTGACCTCATTGGGCCTGATCCGCAACAGCCACAGCGGCGTCGCCCAATCCGAGATCACAGGCGATGACCTGTTCCAGTAGCCGATGGTCTCAGACCAAGGTCCGCAGGAGCGGGTCCGCCTCCCGCAGGACCACGGCGCGGGCCGCCTCGGGGGAGGCGGCCGCCAGGGCCAGGGCCGCCAGGTGCCATCTGGCGGCGGCCCGAGCTTGCCTGGGCGCAGCCGACCCGAATCCGTGACGAGCCGAAGCGGTGTCCGGCGCCCCGGTCGGCCAGCCGGGCCCTGTCAGACCGGGATCGTCTCGGCCTCGAAGGTCACGATGTTGCGGGCCTCTTCCGAGAACCGGATCCCGACCTGGTGGATCGGCACACCCCGGCCCCGGTACTTGGCCGCATAACCCCGCTCCTGGATCTGCCGCAACGGATCGTCGTCCGGGGCCCGCTCGACCACCTTGAACTCAGCCACCCTCGACCAACTGGAGGGCGTAACCGGTCTTGTCGACGTAGTAGTGATCGTCCTCCCGAATCTTGGCAAACGTCTGAATCCCGATCGGCAACCTCTTCCGCCCCATCGCCCGTCCTCCCGTCCGTCCCCCACATCCTACGGGCCAGGCAGGACGCCGGGGACGGTTCTTCTGTCCCCGGTGTCCCGCCCGCGGTTCCTTACTGCAGGACTCCCAGCCCGGCTTCGGCCACGGCCATGTCCTCGGCCACGGAGCCGCCGCTGACACCGATACCGCCGACGATCTCGCCGTCGCGGGTGATCGGGAAGCCGCCGCCGAAGATGACGAGGTTGCCGCAGCTGGACTCCTGGCAGCCGTAGAGCTCCCCGCCCGGCAGGCAGGCCTCGGCCAGGTAGTGGGTCGGCATGTCGGCCAGCACGGCCGTCACCGCCTTGTTCTGGGAGATGATGATCGACGCCCGGATGGCCTTGTCCATCCTCGCCTGGGCGAGGGTGTGGCCACCCCGGTCGACGATCGTGATGATGTGGTTCGTACCCTGCTCGGCGGCCTTGGCCAGGCAGGCTTCGATGGCGTTGAGCGCTTCGCGCAGCGTCACGGGGGGTGCCATGATGTCAACCTTCCTTACAGCGCCGCGTCGATCTGGGCGATCTCGTCGGCCGACAGCTCCCAGTCGAGCGCCGCGGCGTTCTCCTTGGCCTGCGCCGGGTTGCGGACGCCGGCGAGGGCCGCGCTGACGGCCGGGTGCTGCGTGGACCAGTTGAGGGCCACGGCCGACACCGGGGCGCCGTGGGCGGCGGCGATGCCGTCCAGGACCTCGACGACCTTGAGGGCCTTCGAGAACTCGGGCTCCTTGAAGAACGGGTAGAAGATCGTCCGCCAGTCGTCGTCGCCGAACGTCGGCGGCGTGCGGTACTTGCCCGTCAGCATGCCGGCGGCGAGCGGCGCCCACGCCATCGTGGCGATGCCCTGGCCGACGGCCCACGTCATCAATTCCTCGTTCGACCGCTCCAGCATGGAGTGCTGGACCTGGAGGACCTCGACCTTCGTGTGCTCGTTGGCGGCCGCGATCAGCTCCGGGTTGGAGTTGGAGACGCCGACGTGCTTGATGACGCCCTGCTCCTTCAGTTCCTGGAGCGTCCCGAAGGTCTCGGAGGCCGGCGCCTTCGTGTCCGTGTCGGGCCAGTGCTGCATGTAGATGTCGAGGTAGTCCGTCTGGAGGCTCTTGAGCGAGATCTCCAGTTCGCGCAGGATCTCGTCGCGGGTCCCGTTCTGGACCAGGACGCCGGCCTCGGGGCCCTGGGGCCACGTGATGCCTAACTTCGTGGCGAGGGCGTTCTTGGACCGGTCGCGGCCCACGAGGGCCTTGCCGATGACCTTCTCGGCCTCGCCG
>JAISTC010000052.1 GCA_031272805.1 Propionibacteriaceae bacterium | reverse complement strand
GTGTACACCCGGTAGCCGTTCGCCGGGTCACGCCGGGCGGGCGGCAACACCCCGATCTGCTCGTAGTAGCGCAACGTGGACTCGGCCAGGCCACACGACCGCGCCGCCTGCGCAATCGTGAACACCCGCTCGTCCGTCAAAGCCTGAGTCATGCCACAACCCTACAAACCTTCAAGTGCTCGAAGGCAAGACGTCAGGTTGCGGCATCCCACGCAGACCACGCCATCGACACTGTGTTCACCGGCACCTCCGACACCACCATGGATCTCGGAGTCCGCCTCCACGCCCACTACTGGCAGCGCACTTGCCGGCTACAGCCGGCCATTCACAGACTCGACGGCGCGGGGATTCGGGGGTCGCCCTCCGACCAGAATGACGAAGGTGAGCCGGTTCGTCGCCGACGAACACAACTCACCTTCACCTGAGTGGGCCCAGCTGGACTTGAACCAGCGACCTCTGCCTTATCAGGGCAGCGCTCTAACCGTCTGAGCTATGGGCCCGGGGGCCGAGGGGATACGTTACCTGATCATCGGCGCGCCGCTCAAATCAGTCCTCCGCCAGCGTGATCTCGATGCCGCCCATGACGTTCGCCGCCAGGTTGTACAGGGCGGCGAAGATCGTGGCGAGCGCCGTGATGATGACGACATCGAGGACCCCGACCAGGGCGGCCACACCGACGGCGCGCTGCGTGTTGATGTACGTCTCGACGTCGAACGGCTTGTCGCCGGACGAGAAGATGAGGGTCACGCCCTCGTTGATCGTCTGGTACAGGCCCGTCTGGTCGATCACGAGGAACACGAGGAACGTCGCCACGACCAGCATGATGAGCGACGCCACGCCGAACAGCAGCGCGGTCTTCATGACCGACCACGGGTCGACGCGGGCCACGCGGAGGCGGGCCTTGCGCGACTGGCGGTCCTTCGGCCGCGGGGTCGGCTTGATCGACGTCGGCGTCACGGTCCGGAAGCCCGCGGCGGGGGCGGCCGGTTCGGGCGTCGGCGCCTCGACGGGGACGGGCAGCGGCGCCTGTGTCCGCGGCACGGTCCCGAGGTGGCCGCTGGGCACGGCGGACGCCGCCGCGGCCGGAGTCGACGGCGCCGGCGTCACGGCCGGGGCCGGGCGCGGCGCCACGGGCGCTTCCGGCAGCGCCGGCATGAGCTGGGTCGGCGGCAGGTCGGGTTCGGGCGCCGGGCTCGGCGTCACGGTCGTCGGCGTCACGGTCGTCGGCGGCGGGGCGGGCGTCGACCGTTCCCAGAAGCGGCGCAGCCGACTAGGCCGCTCGGCCTCGGGCGCGGGCGCGACCGGCGCGGGGGAGACCGGGCTGGGCGAGGAGGCAGGAGCGGCAACGGTGGCCGGAGACGGGGCCGGGGCCAACGACGGGGACAGGGCGGGCGCCGGGGCCGCCAGCGGGGCGGGCGCCGGTTCGGCGGGCGTGGGCTCGGGCTGGCCCCACGCCGGGGTCGCCGGGGTCTGGGCCCACGGCCGCGGCGCGGGCGGCGTCGCCGGCACGGTCAGGCTCGACGGCGCCAGGCTCGGCCGGGAAGCCTGGGCGGTCGACCGGACCGATGGCTCGTCGAGGTCGACGATCGGCGGCGTCGACACGGGCGCCGGGGCGGGTGCCTGGCGCGCCTCGGCCGGGCGGACCCGGACCGTGTCCTCCTCGACGACCTCGACCGGCCGGGCCCGCTTGTCGCGGTTGGCCAGGGAGGCGGCGATGGACTGCGAGATGCGGCTCATCCCGACGCGCTTGGCGGAGGCGGCGTCGGGGGTCGACACGGGGGACGCGGGCGACTCGGGGGTCGACTCAGGGCTGAGGGAGTCCGTCGCGGACTCCGTCGCGGCTGGCGCAGTCTCAAGACTGCTCACAATCTTCCCTCCTCCGGTGCGGCGCACGGCGTACAGAGCTTATCCCAACCTAGCCGAGCCTGAGACACCCACGAACTCCGCTTCAGACTCCCCGGGACGCTTTATTAGGTTTTCCTCAACAAATTCCCAGGTTTCGTTGCCGTCGGGCTGACGTCGTCACGCTCACTCGGCCGAGTCCGCCGAGTCCGGCGCCGACGCGGGCGAGGCCGGCGTGGTGGCCGTGGTCGCTGTGGTCGCCGTCGTGGCCGTCGTGGCGGTCGTCGCGGTCGTGGCCGTCAGCGCGGATTCCTCGTCGGTATCGGGGTAGAGCGCGATCTGGGCCACGAGGTCGTCGCCCTTCAAGCCGACGAACTTGACGCCCATCGTGTCCCGGCCCTGGACCGGCACCTCCGCCACCGAGCTGCGGATGATCTGGCCCGAGGACTTGATCGCGATGATCTGGTCCGCCTCCGTCACGATCAGCCCGCCCACGAGCGAGCCCCGGTCCTCGTTGAGCTTCATCGCCTTGATGCCCAGCCCGCCGCGGCCCTGGACCCGGTAGTCCTCGACCGCCGTGCGCTTGGCGAAGCCGCCGTCCGTCACGGTGAAGACGAACAACGGGGCGGGGGCCAGGGGAGCGGTGGCTCCGGCCGGGGTCTCTGACGCCTCGGCCTCCGCGATGCCCGGCGTGTGGCCCGTCAGGCCGTCGGCGCGGATGACGCTCAGGGACAGCAGCGCGTCGCCCGGGCGGAACTTCATGCCGATGACGCCCGAGGTGGCGCGGCCCATGGGCCGCAATTGGTCGTCGCCCGCCGTGAAGCGGATCGCCTGGCCCTTGCGCGAGATCAGCAGCACGTCGTCGTCCGGGTTGGCCAGCTCGGCGCCGATCAGCTCGTCGTCCTCCTCGCGGAAGGCCACGGCGATGACGCCCGCCGCGCGCGGCGAGTCGTAGGCCGACAAGGCGGTCTTCTTGACCAGGCCGTTGCGCGTCGCCAACAGCAGGTAGGCGGCGTCGTCGTAGCTGCGGAGCGTCAGGACCTGGGCGATCTTCTCGTCCGGCTGGAAGCTGAGCAGGCCCGCCACGTGGCCGCCCTTGGCGTCACGCCCGCCCTCCGGCAACTGCCACACCTTCGTCCGGTACACCCGGCCCTTCGTCGTGAAGAACAACAGCCATTGGTGGGAGTCGGTCGAGAACAGGTGGGCCACCTCGTCGTCGGCGCGCAGGGTCGCGCCGCGCACGCCCTTGCCGCCCCGCTTCTGGAGGCGGTACTGGTCGGCGCGGGTCCGCTTGGCGTAGCCGCCGTGCGTGATCGTGACGACGACGTCCTCCTGCGGGATCAGGTCCTCGTCCGACAGGTCGCCCTCGGCGGCGATGATGCGCGTCCGGCGGTCATCGCCGTACTTGTCGACGATCTCGCCCAGCTCCTGGCCGATGATCTCCCGCTGGCGCTCCGGCGACTCGAGGATGGCCTTGAGGTCGGCAATGGCCTTCTCCAACTCGGCCAGGCGCTGGATGATCCGCTCCCGCTCCATCGCGGCCAGGCGCCGCCACTGCAGGTCGAGGATGGCCGTGGCCTGCTCCTCGTCGACCGAGAGCAGCTCCATCAGGCCGGTCTTGGCGGCCTCCGCGTCACGCGAGGCGCGGATCAGCGCGATGACCGCGTCGAGCTGGTCGAGGGCGGCGACGTAGCCGCGCCAGATGTGGGCGTTCTTCTCGGCCTGGGCGATGCGGAAGCGGGTCCGGCGGACGATGACGTCGACCTGGTGGTTGACCCAGTGGCGGATGAACTGGTCGAGGCGCAGGGTCCGGGGGACCGAGTCCACGAGGGCCAGCATGTTGCAGCCGAACGTGTC
>JAISTC010000013.1 GCA_031272805.1 Propionibacteriaceae bacterium | reverse complement strand
CGCTGGCTACGGAGCGAGGAACGAGCGATCACCAGCGGGCCGGACACCGTGGCGGGGAGAGGTGTGACGGGCGGGGTGTCAGCAGCGGGGTGTCACCGGCGGGGGCCACCGGCGGGGGCCACCGGTGAGGCCCTGTGGCTGTCGCTCGTTCCTCGCTCCGTAGCCACAGCGCCCGACCCCATGGCCTGGGTCCTCGCTCCGTAGCCACAGTGCCCGACCCCATGGCCTGAGACCCCATGGCCCGTAGACTGGGCGCTGTGCGTGTGGCCATTGTGACCGAGTCGTTCTTGCCGCAGGTCAATGGCGTGACCAATTCTGTGCTCCGCGTGGCCGAGCACCTGCAGGCCCAGCGGCATGAGGCCATCCTGGCCGTGCCGTCGGACCACGATGTGCCGGCGTCCTACGCCGGGTTCGAGGTCGTGACGCTGCCGTCGATGTCGTTCCCGCTCTACCAGGACGTCAAGGTCGGCCTGACGCCCAGCTTCCTCGTCGAGCGGCTCCTGGCGGACTGGGCGCCCGATGTCGTCCACGTCGCGTCGCCCCTTGTCATCGGTCACGAGGCGCTGCGCGCGGCGGCGCACCTGACGCTGCCGACCGTGGCCATCTACCAGACCGACGTGCCGAGCTACACGAACCGCTACGGGCTGGGCTTCCTGGAATCGTTCGCGTGGCTCAAGGTCCGCGACATCCACAACCTGGCCACGCTGACGCTGGCGCCGTCGACGTACGCGCGGGACCAGCTCATCGAGCACGGCATCCCCCGCGTCGGTGTCTGGGGCCGGGGCGTCGACACGGTCCGGTTCGACCCGGCCAAGCGGGATGCCGCGCTGCGCAGCCGCTGGGCGCCGGGCGGGGAGGTGGTCGTCGGCTACATGGGCCGGCTGGCGCCGGAGAAGCAGGTGTCGGACCTGACGGTCCTGGCCGGCCTGCCCGGCGTCCGCCTCGTCATCGTCGGCGACGGGCCCAGCCACAAGGCGCTGTCCGCCCAACTGCCCGACGCCTGCTTCCTCGGCGCGCTCGGCGGCGAGGAACTGGCGCGGACGCTGGCGTCGCTCGACGTGTTCGTCCACCCGGGCGAGCTGGAGACGTTCGGCCAGGCCATCCAGGAGGCGCTGGCCTCCGGGGTACCCGTCGTCGCCCCCGCCCGGGGCGGGCCGATCGACCTGGTCCAGCCCGGCGTGACGGGGTACCTCTATTCCCCCGGCGACCTGGCGGAGCTGCGGCGCCACGTGGCCACACTCGTGGCGGATGAGGCGGCGCGTCACGCGTTCGGCCAGGCCGCGCGGGCCTTTACAGCAGAGCGGACGTGGCCGCACCTGTGCGCCCAGCTCGTCGGGTACTACGAACAGGCCATGCGCCCCTGGGCCGACGGCGAGATCCAGGCCGACGAGCGCTGAGGGTCAGTGCGCTAACGCGCGGAGGACTGCTGCCAGGTGGTCGATTTCCTCCGGTGTGTTGTAGAACGCCAGGCTGGGGCGGACTGTGGCTTCCAGGCCGTAGTGGCGCAGGATCGGCTGGGCGCAGTGGTGGCCGGCGCGGACGGCGATGCCCGCGCGGGACAGCGCCTGGCCGACGTCCGTGACCGAGTGGCCCGCGAGGACGAAGGAGAGGATCGACGTCTTCTCCAGCGCCGTGCCGATCAGCGTCAGCCCGTTGACCCGGGACAGGGCCTCCGTGCCGTACTCCAGCAACCAGTGTTCGTACGCGGCGATCTCCGGCCGGCCGAGCGACTCGACGTAGTCGAGGGCCGTGGCCAGCCCGACGGCGTCCGCGATGTTGCCCGTCCCGGCCTCGAACTTGTCCGGCGGGTCCTGGTAGACCGTCCGAGAGAACGTGACGTCGGCGATCATGTTGCCGCCGCCCTGGTACGGTTGCGCCGCCTCGAGCCACTCGCTCTTGCCGTAGACCGCGCCGATGCCCGTCGGCCCGAAGACCTTGTGGCCCGAGAAGACGAGCCAGTCCACGTCCAGCGCCGTGACGTCGAGCGGCAGGTGGGAGGCGGACTGGGCGGCGTCGAGCAGGACGGGGACGCCCCGGGCGTGGGCCAGGCCGATGACCTCGGCGGCCGGGGTGATGGTCCCCAGCGCGTTGGACACGTGGGTGAACGCCACGAACCGCGTCCGCGGGCTGAACAGGCCGACGTAGTCGGTCAGGCAGAGCTGGCCCGTCTGGTCGACGGGCACGACCCGGAGCAGCGCGCCCGTCGCCTGCGCCACCATCTGCCACGGCACGATGTTGGCGTGGTGCTCCAGGAGCGTCAGGATGATCTCGTCGCCCGGCCGGAGCTGCGGCCGGACGAACGACTGGGCCACGAGGTTGATGCCCTCCGTCGTGCCCCGGACGAACACGATCTCGTCCCGGCTGGGGGCGCCCAGGAACCGGGCGACCGTGTCGCGCGCCGCCTCGTAGGCGTCCGTCGAGCGGGCGGCCAGGGTGTGCGCGGCGCGGTGGACGTTGGAGTTCTCGTGGGCGTAGTAGGACGCCAGCCGGTCGATGACGGCCTGGGGTTTCTGCGTCGTGGCCGCGTTGTCGAACCAGATGAGGTCGTGGCCGTCTACCTTCTCCTCCAGGATGGGGAAGTCACGCCGGACGTCGGCGACCGGGCGGGCGCCGATGGACGCGGGGTGGGGGGTCGTCGGGGACGGGACGTCCGCGGTCTCCGGCGGGTCCGGCGGGTCGGCCGGGTCCGCCGCGTCGGCGGCGCCCAGCGGGACCAGCGTGGGGACGGTCCCCCCGCCCTGATCGGGCGGCAGGGCCGCGTCAGGTGGATCCGGGCGCCGGGACAGCCCCCAGTCCCACGACCACAGATCACTGGTAGTCATAGTATTCGCCCACTTCGACGTCCTCCAGGACGGCCAGGGCGTCGTCGGCCAGGATGGCGGCGGAGCAGTAGATCGTCAGCAGGAAGCTGGCCACGCCGTCGTCGTCGATGCCGCGCGGCCGGACCGCCACACCGCGTGACAGCTCGCCCGGCAGCTTCTCCTGGTAGAGCCCGACAACGCCTCGCTTGGCCTCGCCCGTGCGGACCAGCAGGATGTTCGTCTTGCCCGTCTTGGCTTTCGGGTTCTTCTGGCCGTCCACGAACAGCTTGTCCGTCGGCACCAGGGGGATGCCGCGCCACGTGATGAACGTGCCGCCGAACCGGGAGACCGTGACCGGCGGGACGCCGCGGCGCGTGGCCTCGCGCTCGAACGCGGCGATGGCGCGGGGGTGGGCCAGGAAGAACGCGGGCTCTTTCCAGACCTTCGTGATCAGCTCGTCCAGGTCGTCCGGCGTCGGCGCGCCCGTCCGCGGCTGGACCCGCTGCGCGTCGGCCACGTTGGCCAGCAGCCCGTAGTCCTCGTTGTTGATGATCTGGGACTCCTGGCGCTCGCGCAGCGACTCGACGGCCAGGTCGAGCTGTTCGGCCGTCTGGTCGTAGGGGGCGGAGTACAGGTCCGCCACGCGCGTGTCGATGTTGAGGATGGTCGAGATCGAGGACAGCTGGATCTCGCGCGGCTGGGTGGCGTAGGGGATGAAGCCCAGGGGGATGTCGACCTTGGCCGGGTCCTGGCTGCACAGCGCGTCGAGCGGCGCGTCGCCCTCGACGACCCGGTTGATCCGGTAGAGGCCCGTCTCGAGGCCCTTGAACTCGAGGAAGTGGGTCAGCCAGCGGGGCGTCAGCGCCCCGTACTGGGGCCGCGTCTTGTAGACGTGGGCGAGCTGGTAGGCGGCCTCGCGCCCGAGGGCGTTGAGGGTGGGGGTGGTAGGTGTGGGTGACATGGGGGTGACTCCTTGGAGTGGTGGGTTGGGTGGTGGGGTGAGGCTGGACGGGGGTCATTCTGTTGTCGGGTTCAGTTGTGGGGGCGGGAGGCCCGGCGGGCGGCCAGCCGGGACCGCCCGCCGGTGATCAGTACGTTGGCAGCGACCGGTCGACCGCGCGGGCCCAGCCGTTGACGCCATCTTTGAGGTTGAACACCCGGCCCGGGAACCCGGCTTGTTCCAGGGCGCGGATGGCGTAGACGGAGCGTTGGCCGATCTTGCAGACGACAACCACGTCACGGTCGGGGTCGAGTTCGCCGGTCCGGCGGTAGATCTGTCCCAGGGGCATGACGATGGCGTCCGGCAACTTGGCGATGGCCCGTTCGTGGGGTTCGCGGATGTCGACGATCTGGATCGGGTCGCCGGCGTCCAGCCGGGCCTTCAACTCGGTCGCCGTGATGGTCTGGACCGGCTTTTCGTCGGGCGGCGGCCGCAGCCCGCAGAACTCCTCGTAGTCGATCAGCTCGGTGATGGTCGGCGCGTCGCCGCAGACGGGGCAGTGGGGGTCGCGCTCGAGCGCCAGCTCGCGGAACTCCATCGTCCAGGCGTCGACCAGCAGCAGCCGCCCGAGCAGCGGCTCGGCCCCGCCGATGAGCAGCTTGAGGGCCTCGGCCGCCTGGATCGCGCCGACGATGCCGGGGAGCACGCCGAGGACGCCGCCCTCCGCGCAGTTCGGCACGAGGCCGGGCGGCGGCGGGTCCGGGTACAGGCAGCGGTAACACGGCCCGTGGCCCGCCCAGAAGACGGACGCCTGGCCCTCGAACTGGAAGACCGAGCCGTAGACGACGGGCAGGCCCAGGAAGACACAGGCGTCGTTGATCAGGTAGCGGGTCGGGTAGTTGTCGGTGCCGTCGGCCACGAGGTCGTAGCCGCCGATGATGTCGAGGGCGTTCGCGCTGGTCAGGGCCACATTGTGCTCGACCACGCGGACATACGGGTTGAGCGCCCGGAGCCGGTCCTTGGCCGAGGCGGTCTTGGGCCGGTCGACGTCGCGGGTCGAGTGGATGATCTGGCGCTGGAGGTTGGACTCGTCGACGGTGTCGAAGTCCACGACGCCCAACGTGCCGACCCCGGCCGCCGCCAGGTACAGGGCGAGCGGGGCCCCCAAACCGCCCGTCCCCACGATGAGGACCTTCGCCGCCTTCAGCCGCTCCTGGCCGGCCAACGTGACGTCGGCCAACAGGAGGTGGCGCGAATAGCGGCCGATCTCCGCGTGGGAGAGCGGCTCGCGCCGGGCGTCGGGGATGAGGCTGGGCTGGCTCACCGGAGCCCCCCGGCAATCGCGGGGACGAGGGCGACCACCGAGTCGGGGGTCACGGGCGTGGCGAGACCGGCGAGCGAGCGGATGTTCGTGTCGCCCACGAAGACGTTGACGAAACCGCGCAGCTCGCCCGCCTCGTCGAACAGGTGGGGCCGCAGGTCCGGGTAGCGGTCGGCCAGGGCGGCGAGGGCCGCGCCGACCGTGGCGCCGTCGGCGTCGACCTTGGCCTGGCGCTCGGTGTAGGCGCGGAGGGCGGTGGGGATGGAGAGCTTAGCCATGGAGGCCTCCTTCGATGAGGGGTTCCGGCCGGAACGCCGAGCGGTCGGCGGCGAGCTCCCAGCTCGCCCAGCCGGTCGTCCGTCCCGTGCCATCGCCCTGGCCTTGGACGGCCATGACGATGTACGAGAGATTAGGCCAGGCGTGGTCACGGTCGTAGTCCGACGGGCGGGCTTGGTCGTCGGGGTGGGAGTGGTAGAAGCCGAGGAGCTCGAGGCCTTGGGCGTCGGCGGCGGCCTCGGCCTTCAGGTACGCCTCAGGGGTGATGACGAAGCGGTCGCCCGCGCGGTCGGTCCGCGCGTTGTCGACGGGGAGGATGGCGCTGGCGTAGCGGCGGTCGCAGCCCTCTGTTGCCCCCGGCTCCAGGCGGCCCAGCAGGACCCCGCAGCACTCGGCGGGATAGGTCCGTTCGCCCTCGGCCGCGAATCGCGCCGCCACCGCGTCAGGCACGTGGATCATGCGTGTCCCCTGTCTGGCGGCCCCCCGGCTGGGACCGCTTGGGACGTGACCCTAACGCATTCTGCCGACGTTTGTCTACTTGCGTACCCATGTGTATACACTGGGCCTTCAGCACTGGTCCACCGTCCAGAAAGGGAACCCCATGCCGACCATCCGCTCCCCCCATTCCCCCCGCGTGGCCGCGGCCACCGTGACCGTCCTCGCCGCCCTGGCGGCCCTCGGCGGCTGCGGCTCGACCCAGGCCGGCGACCCCGTGACGTCGGCCCCTGCGGAGACCGTGACGTCGGCCCCGGCCGTGACCACGGAGGCCCCCACCACGGCTACGGGCTCCTTCCGCTCCGTGGCCGACATCCAGGCCGCGGGCAGCATCAAGATCGGCGTGTTCTCCGACAAGGCGCCCTTCGGCTCGGTCGACGCCAACGGCGACTACACGGGCTACGACATCGAGTACGGCAACCGGATCGGCCAGGACCTCGGCGTCACAGTCGAGTACGTGCCGGTCGAGGCGGCCAGCCGCGTTTCGTTCCTGGAGACCGGCAAGGTCGACCTCATCCTGGCCAACTTCACGGTCACGGCCGAGCGGGCGGAGAAGGTCGACTTCCTCAACCCGTACATGAAGGTGGCGCTGGGCGTCGCCAGCCCCGAGGCGGCGCCGATTACCGACATCGCCCAGCTCGCGGGCAAGAAGGTCATCGTCGTCAAGGGCACGACCGCCGAAACGTACCTGGCCGCCAACTACCCGGACTTCGACGTCACCAAGTACGAGCAGTACACGGAGGCCACGAGCGCGCTGCTCGACGGCCGGGGCGACGCCTGGGTGACGGACAACACGGAGGCGCTGGCCTGGACCAAGGCGAATCCCGGCTTCACGACGGGCATCACGTCGCTCGGCCCGGCCGACACGATCGCCGGGGCCGTCCAGAAGGGCAACAAGGATTTGCTCGATTGGCTGAACGCCGAACTCGTCACGCTGGGCGCCGAGAACTTCTTCCACCAGGACTTCGAGTTGACGCTGGAGCCGGTCTACGGCGATGTCGTCGACCCCGACGAGCTGGTCGTCGAGGGCGGCCAGGTCTAACCCCCGGAGGTCCGGCCCCGGCCCGGGTGCGACCGCCCGGGCCGGGGCCGCCGCCGACGGGCGCCGATCGACCTGACCCCCGCCCGCGGCGCCGACCGCCACCCAGGAGTTGCGAGATGGAACTGGCCGTTTTCCGGGAGTACCTCCCGGCGTACGCCCGGGCCGCGCTGGCCACGCTCGGCATCGCGGCACTGGGCATCGTCCTGGCCACGGCCGTCGGCCTGGTCACGGCCGTGGTCCAGTACGCCCAGGTCCCCGTGGCCCGGCGGGTGGCGGCGGTCTACGTCGAGTTGTCCCGCAACACGCCCCTGGTCGTGCAGTTGTTCTTCCTCTACTACGGCCTGCCCAAGGTCGGGCTCGTCTGGGGCTCCGGCACCTGCGCCGTCGTCGGCCTCGGCTTCCTCGGCGGCTCGTACATGGCCGAGGCGTTCCGCTCCGGCCTCGACGCCGTCGAGCCGGCCCAGACCCAGTCGGCCCTGGCGCTCGGCTTCGGCCCGGCGCTGGCCCTCCGCCACGTCGTGGCCCCCCAAGCCGTCGCCCTCGCCACCCCGGCGTTCACGGCCAACGTCATCTTCCTCATCAAGGAGACGTCGGTCGTGTCGATCGTGGCGTACCCCGACCTCGTCTACGTGGCCAAGGACTACATCGGGACCGACTACAACACGGCCGAGGCGCTGTTCCTCCTGGTCGTCTTCTACCTCCTCATCGTGCTGCCCGTCTCGCTCGGGGCGGCGGCGCTGGAAAGGCGGGTGCGGCGTGCCGGATTTGGGGCTTAACGTCCTGTTCGAGGGCCGGAACTTCGTCCGGCTGCTCGGCGGGCTGTGGACGGCGCTCTGGATCGCGCTGGCGGCGATGGCCGCCTCGGTCGTCCTCGGGCTGCCGATGGGCGTCCTCATGACGTCGCGCCACCGGCTGGTCAAGCTGGCGTTGCGCGGCTACCTGGAGGCCATCCGGGTCCTGCCCCAGCTCGTCCTGCTGTTCGTGTTCTACTTCGACCTGACGTACGTCACGGGCGTCAACCTGTCGCCGGAGTTGGCGGCGTTCATCGTCTTCACGCTGTGGGGCACGGCCGAGATGGGCGACCTCGTGCGCGGCGCGATCACGGCCATCCCCCTCCACCAGTACCAGTCCGGCTACGCCCTCGGCCTGAAGCCCTCCCAGGTCCAGGCGTTCGTCGTCCTGCCGCAGTCCGTCCGGCGGTTGCTGCCGCTGGCCGTCAACCTCGTCACCCGGATGGTGAAGACGACGTCGCTGATCGTCCTCATCGGCGTGACCGAGGTCCTGAAGGTCGGCCAGCAGATCATCGACCGCAACCGGTTCCAGTATCCCGACGCGGCCCTGTGGGTCTACGCCACGATCTTCCTCCTCTATTTCCTGGCCTGCTTCCCGATCTCCCGGCTGGCCCAAACCCTCGAACGGAGGTTCGCGGTATGACCGCGCTGCATCTGATCCCCGAAGTGGCGCCTGCGTTGGCGCCCGTGGCTGGGCCCGTGGTTGGGCCCGTGGTTGGGCCCGGCGCCGACGTGGCCGCAGCCGTCACGCCGGACGCGGGCCCGGCGGCCCGCCCGGCCCCGCCCGCGTTGTCGCTGCGGGGGGTGCGCAAGGAGTACCCCAACGGCTTCGTGGCGCTGGACGACGTCACGTTCGACGTCGCCGAGCGGGAGATCATCGCCATCCTCGGGCCGTCGGGCTGCGGCAAGTCGACGCTGCTGCGCTGCGTCAACGGGCTGGAGCCGATCCAGGCCGGCACGATCGCGCTGGATGGCGCCAGCGTGACGGGGCCGGGGACCGACTGGAGCGAGGTCCGGCAACGGGTCGGCATGGTCTTCCAGAACTACGAGCTGTTCCCCCACTTGACGGTCCTCGGCAACCTCCTCCTAGGCCCGCTCAAGGTCCAGAAGCGGGCCAAGGCCGAGGCGACGGAGCGGGCGCTGGAGCTGCTGGCGCGGGTCGGGCTGGCGGACCGGGCGGGCGACTACCCGCGCCAGTTGTCCGGCGGGCAGAAGCAGCGCGTGGCGATCGTGCGGGCGCTGATGATGCAGCCGGAGGTCCTGTTGCTCGACGAGATCACGGCGTCGCTCGACCCGGAGATGGTGCGCGAGGTGCTCGACGTGGTCCTGGAACTGGCCGCCGACGGCATGACGATGCTCATCGTGACCCACGAGATGAGCTTCGCGCGGGCCATTGCCGACCGAGTCCTGTTCCTGGACGCGGGCCAGATCGTGGAGCAAGCCACCCCGGACGTGTTCTTCACCGCCCCGGCCACAGACCGGGCGAAGCAATTCCTGAACCTGTTCGAGTTCCGAACCCCAACCAAGAAGACGGCGTCAGGCCGAGGGGTCGGGCACCGTGGCGACGGAGCGAGGCCCGAGCGACAGCCACGGGGCCCGACACCGTGGCCCTCACAGCCGACACCGCGGCCGACCGCCCACCGCCCGTCCTAGCTGCGCCTACCTCTGGTCGAGCCGGCGATCAGCAGGAGGCCGGTGGCGGTGGCGGCCGCCCCTAGCCAGAGCGGGGCCGACGAGGGGCCGCCGGTGCCGGGGAGGTCAGTCTGGGGGGGTGCCGCGGTCACGCTGGGGGCCGGTGCTGGGGCGGCCGGCGCCGGGCTGGGGGTGGGGCTCTCTGTTGCGATCGGGGTCTCTGGGGCCGGGGCGGTCGGCAGCGCCGTCGGGGTCATCGGGGTCATCGGGGTCGTCGGCGCCGGCGGGGTCGTCGGCGCCGGCGGGGTCGTCGGCGGGGGGGGCGGCGGGGGGGGGGGGGCGGGGGCGCCTGGCGCGGGGGGCTGGGGGGCGCTCGGGCCGCCCTCCCATTCGCTGATCGAGTGTTGGATGAAGTCGCCGGCCGCCAGCGTCGGCGCGGCCACCGTGACCAGTGCCGTGAACGTCAGGAGGGCGAGCGCCAAGAGCTTCTTGGGCATTTCGTCCTCCTTTCAGGAACGTCTCGGCGCAGGCAGATCCTGCGACTCCGGCGGCGTGGGGCCTCGTGTCTCGGCGCCACGCCCCCTCCGCGCCGGATGACGGCTACAGCGGCGCCGGGCCGATCGTGACCGTCCAGTGGCCGCTGACGGCCGGGGCGCCGTCCGCCGGCTCGGCGGTCGCCGTGACCGTCACGGTGGCGCCGACCGCCACGTCGGCGCCGACCGCCAGCGTGGCGCCGGTCCCGCTGGGGTCCGGGGTGAGCGTGACCGTGCCGTCCGCCGCGCCCAGCGACCACGTGACCTGCTGGGCGGCCTGGTGGAGCGGCTGGACGTGGGCGGTCAGGGCCGCCGACGTACCGGGGGCCAGCGCCGCGGGCCCCTCGACGACGACCGTCCGGGCGTTCGGGGTGCCCTGGGCCAGCCCCTCCAGGAGGCCCTGGGCCGCCTCGGTCAGGCCCGCGCCATCGCGCGTGTGGGCGGACTGGCTGAACCACGACCCCTCGCGGATCTCGTTCGCCGTGATCCCCTCCAACTGGGCGTCGATGGCGTAGTAGTACTCGGCCGCCACCGGCTCCTGGACGCGCGTCACGCCGGACAGCAGCAGGCTCGTCGCCTCGCCCGGCTGGAGCGGCTCGGCCCAATACGCCCAGCCGTCGTCGTCCCAGACCCAGAACGGGCCGGTCTCCTGGTGGGCCGTCCAGAAGGCCATCGTGACGACGTCACGCGCGGGGCCCGTCTGGCGGACGCCCGGGTCGCCCTCGTGGTACTCGGTCGGGTTGTTGTCGGCGTCGTCCGCGAACTCGTCGTCCGCGGTGTTGGCGTCGCCCAACTGGGCGTGATTGGTGGTGGGCAGGTACCACTTCTCGCCGCCCAAGGTCCACGCCCAGTAGTCGTGGAGCGCGTCGCCGTCCGCCCCGTCGGCGCGGCCGTCGGCGTCCTGGTCGGCGGGGTGGTGGACGGCCCACGTGTCGGGGTCGTCGCGGTCGGCGCCCGCGACGACGGGGACGCCGTCCAGCGACATGAACTCCGCGAACCGGACCCGCACGAACTGCGGCACCGAACCGTAGTTCTCGACGTAGACGTCCTTGGCGGAGTAGGCGGCGTCGAGGACCTTGGTGTAGTCGTCGTGGAGGCGCAGCCCCGGCGGCGCGCCGCCGGCGAACTCGTTGACGGCATGCTGCGTGAAGTTCGTGTAGGTGTACGTGCCGGTCACGGCCGCGGCCAGCGTGACCACGGCCGCCAGCAGCAGCGTGGCGGGGCGGCGGAGCCGGCGCCGACCGTCCGGTCCCGCGGCCCGCTGGGCGCCCGCCGATCGGCGGGGCAGCGCGGACCGCGCGGGCTGCGGGCGCCGCGCCGAACGGGCGGGGCGCGCGGGCTCGGCCACCGCGTGACGGCGGCCCGGGCGCAGCCTCTCGAACGGGGTCATGCGATCGCCCTCCTCGGCGCCGGGCGGGCCGGGGCGAGGGCGACGCGCAGGAGTTCGGCCAGCGCCAACGCGCCGACGCAGAGGGCGATGAACAGGATCAGGTGGGCGCGCATGAGCTGGACGACGTGGCCGAGGTAGGGGCAGTAGAAGACCACCTTGCCGATGACGTTGGGCGCGTAGACCGGCTTGGCGTCGGGGCTCGGGTTCTCGACGCCCTGCGTCGTGAAACCGCGGTTGCCCTTGCCGTCGATGTCCTCCGTGATGGCGGTGATGCGGTGGGTGACGGTCTCGCCGTCCTCGCGGATGTAGGTCACGTCGTTGCCCACCTTGAGCGTGGCGGGGTCGACGTGGTGGACGAGGATGAGGGAGCCCTGCGGGTAGACCGACTGCATGGACTGGGACAGGACCGAGAACACGGCCAGGCCGCCGAGGGAGCGGGGCTTCTCGCCGGCCGACGTGTAGAACAGGACCAGGCCCGCCGTCAGGCCGAGCAGCGTGTAGAACACGTAGTCGCGCGCGCGGCGGCGCGGCTTCAGGCTCGTCGGCTGCGACGCCGCTGCCATCGCCACCTCCTCCCTGGCTCGGGGCGTTCCGGTTGTGGTGGTGTTTCCCACAGTCCGAGGCAGGACGTTAACCCGCCAATGCAGAAGTTGAGGGGTGATGGAGTGAGGGCTCCGGGAAGGTTTGGTGAAAATCTCCGGCCCGCGCCGCCAGATTGCCCCAACCTCCCGATTCGGGTAGAGTCATCTCCTGGCTCAAGGGGCTATGGCGCAGTTGGTAGCGCGCTTCCATGGCATGGAAGAGGCCACGGGTTCGAATCCCGTTAGCTCCACCAAACAAAGGGAGTTGTGTGCTCCGCGCCGCTGGCGCGGGGCCATTTTTGTTTTGTCATGCCGATCGGGGGGGCGAACCCCCCGGACCCCCCACGCAGTCGAGTCAGTGGGACATAGGTTGGGCATGGCGGCCGTCAGTTGGGCGCGTGGTTGGGGTCGGGTAGCGGCCGTCAGTGGGGCGCATGGTCGGGGTCGGGTAGCGGCCGTCAGTGGGGCGCATGGTCGGGGTCGCGTGGCGGCCGTCAGTGGGGCGCATGGTCGGGGTCGGGTAACGGCCGTCGGCGGGGCGCATAGCTGGGGTCGGACGTGACAGCCGTCAGTGGTGGCGCATCGCTGGGGTCGGACGTGGCGGGCGTCAGTGGTGGCGCATCGCTGGGGTCGGACGTGGCGGCCGTCAGTTGGGCGCGTGGTTGAGGTCGGGCGTGGCGGCCGTCAGTGGGGCGCGTGGCCGCAATTCAGATTGTCATCCCGGCGAAAGCCGGGATCTTTCCCTGATGGTCGACAGCGTCGCTTCAAGATCCCGGCTGTCGCCGGGATGACAAAGCACGAGGGGACGACGGAGCACGAGGGGACGTCCAAGCACGAGGGGACGACGGGGCGTACAGGACGACTGAGCGGGGCTGTGCGACAACGTGACGGTGGGCGTGACCCCGGTGTTCACCGGGGGTCACGCCCACCGTCTTGTGGGAATCCCTTAGTGCGCGTGGGGCGCGGCGGGAGCGTCGTCCTCGTCGGCCGGCTTCTCCACGACCAGGGTTTCGGTCGTGAGCAGCAGCGCGGCGATCGACGCGGCATTAGCCAGCGCGGACCGCGTGACCTTGACCGGGTCGATGACGCCGGCCTTGACCAGGTCCTCGTAGACGCCGGTCGCGGCGTTGTAGCCGTTACCAGGCTTGAGGTCCTTGACCTTCGACACCACGACGTAGCCCGGCTCGCCGCCGTTCTCGGCGATCCAGCGCAGCGGCTCGACGACGGCGCGGGCGACGATGTCGACGCCGGCCTTCTCGTCACCGCTGAGCCCGAGCCCGCCCTCGAGGGCGGCCGCCGCGTGGACCAGGGCGGACCCGCCGCCGGCCACGATGCCCTCCTCGATCGCGGCGCGCGTCGCGGAGACGGCGTCCTCGATGCGGTGCTTCTTCTCCTTGAGCTCGACCTCGGTCGCGGCGCCCACCTTGATGACGCAGACGCCGCCGGCCAGCTTCGCCAC
>JAISTC010000229.1 GCA_031272805.1 Propionibacteriaceae bacterium | reverse complement strand
AGGCCACGCCGGCGGTCTCCCAGTCGGCGGCCAGGGGTGCGGCGGCCGGGGCCGTGACGGCGCCGACGGTCGTGTAGGTCCACCGGCCGTGGCCGGGGGCGATGTGCCACCAGCGGGGCACCAGGTCGCCCTCGGACAGGCCGACTTCTTCGGCGGCTTCACGCAGCGCCGTGGTCCGGAAGGTTTCGCCGGCGCGCCGGGCGCCGCCGGGGAGCGCCCAGGTCCCGCCGTGGTGGGTCCATTCCCCGCGGTGGTGGAGGAGGAAGCAGCCGTCCGGCCGCCAGGCCAGGAGCCCGGCCGCCCCGAGGGTCCCCCAGTGGCGCTCGCCGCAGGCGCAGTCGTGCCAGTTCTCCTCGGGGGGCCGCTCGGTCACGCGGGGGAGTCTATGGCGGTGGCGGCCGGCCGAGCGGTCACGTGTCGACGTCCGCGTCGGCGTGTCGGCGTCGAGAGGTGACCGGTCGTTCGGGCGGTCGGTGACGGGGCGGCGTGGGCTGGGCGGATGCTCCGGCCCGCTCTTGGTCAAGGGGTCAGCTTGACGGCCCGGCAGGCCAGGTGGAGGGCCAGGCGGGTTTCGGGGTCGCTCAGGTCGACGGCCAGCAGGCGCGTGATGTGGGCCAGCCGCTGGGCGACGGTGTTGCGGTGGATGCCGAGGACGGCGGCCGTTTCCTGTTGCGAGCCGCCGGCGTCCAGCCAGGCGGCCAGCGTCGTGACGAGGGGTCCGTCCGGGTCGCCCAGGGGGTCGAGGAGCCCTTTGGCCGCCGGCGTGAACACGTCGGTGTGGGTCAGCGCCAACAGGAGCTGGGCCAGGCCCAACCGGTCGATGTGGACGAAGTGGCCGCTGGCCGGCCGGTTGACGGCAATGCGGGCGGCGTCCGCCGCCTGGCCCAGCGTCTTGGCGAAGCCGGCCGCGCCCGGGGCCAGGCCGCCGACGCCGATGGCCGTGGGCAGCGCGCTCTGGAACGCCCGCTGGGCCCGCCGGATGGACGCGCTGATCGACTCGATGGCCCGCGTCGGCTCGACGCTGAACGACAGCCAGCCGATCCAGCCGTCGGTCTGTTCCACGGCCCGCAGCGGCAGGTCCTGTTCGGCGAACGCGGCCAAGAGGTCGTCGCGCAGCGAGATCGTCGCGCCGTCGCCGAGGGCGATGATCCGGACGCCGACGTGCCAGCCGCGGAGGTCCCAGCCGGCGGCCAGGGCCCGGCGAAGCAGGTCCTCCGACGGCTCCGGCCCCGCCTCCATGACCTCGGACAGGAGGGCCGCCCGCGTCCGCGAGTCGCGCTCGTGGATCATCTGCAGCGAGGCGAGGCGCTGGGCGGCGGCGGCCTGGACGACGGCCAGCCCGCAGGCCATCACCTCGGCCGCGACGGTGTCGCCCCCGGGGAGGGCCACGCCCAGCCAGACGTCCCGCCCCGTCAACTCCACCCGCCGGGCGATCAGCCGGACCCCGGAGGGGAGCACCGAGTTGAAGGACACGGTCGACCGGGGCAGCGGCAATTCCAGCACGGCCTGGTCGGCTTCGGACCACGTGGTCTCGGAGAACAGGCCCCGGCCCTTGGTGTCCAGAAGGAGGAAGTCGCGCCCGGCCACCCGCGAGGCCGCCCGGAGGAGGTCTTCGAGGTCGTCACCGGCGGCCTCGAGGGCGGCCACGAGGGCCCGGGTCAAAGCCCCGATCCGGGTGTCGACCGGGGAGTGGAGCAATTCGTGGACGACGACGCTGAGGCGCCACGGGTCGTCGCAGAGGACGACGGCCAGCCCGAGGCGGGCGGCGACCGAGCGTGACCCCTGGTCGACGGGGCCGCGCCGGAAGGCGACGCCGGCGGCCCGCGCGTCGGCGCAGCGGCGCAGGAACGCGTCCATCGGCCAGCCCGCCGCGGGCGGGGCGTCGAGGACGATGACGAAGTCGCCCGGCCGGCAGGCCGACGTCACGTCGTCGCCGGCCAGGACGCCGGCGACACCCCGGACGACGGCCGCCGCGGCACCCGCGACCAGGTCGAGGGGGTCGGCCGGTTCGACCAATTGCCGGATGGAGGCCAGGTCCAGGGTCATGCCGCCGCCTCCCAGGGGATCGGGTCCTGGTCGAGGCCGAACGCCCGCGGGCTGACCCGGGCGAGCCGTTCGGGGGTCTCCTTCCACCAGCGCGGCCCCTCCAGGGCCACCACAGCGACCTCCAGGCGGGGCCGCAGGTCCTCCGGCGGGATGAGCCGGCGGAGGCGGGGGTCGACGACGATGAGGAGGTCGGGGCAGGTGACGGCGACCCGGCCGTCAACGGCCGCCAGCAGGTACTCGTTCTGGTACTCGAGCCGGACCACGCCGCCGCCGGCCGTGTCGGTCAGGTACATGTTGCCGCCGCCGAACGCGCCGCGCCGGGGATGGCGGCGCACCTCGGCGATGGCGCCGCTGCCCAGGAGGCGGCCGTCGACGGCGCGGGCGATCTCCGGGCCGCGGGCCCACGGCGGCAGGAGGCGCAAGGCCTGGCCGAGCGAGATCGCCCGGCTGACCGTCCCCGGGACGACGGCCCCGGCCAGCTCGTCGGCGGCGAACGGCCGCGTGACGAAGAGGCCCCACCCTCCGCACTCCGGCACGGCCGCGCGCAGGATCCGTTCGGCCGAGTCCGCCGACCGGGTGTCGGCCAGCAGGGCCTCGCCCGAGGCGGCCACCAGCACGACCGGGCCGAGCTCCGCCGCGACCGCCGGCGAGGCCTGCTGGAGCGTCGGCAGGGCCCGGCCCATGAGGTCGGCGTCGAACAGCGGCAGGCCCTCCACCCGGGCCAGGTAGGCGGCGTAGGGACCGTTCAGACCGGCCGTCTCGACCGGCATCAGAACGGTCGGCGCCGGCAGGCCGAGCCGCAGCAGGAGGCGCTTGGCGATGGCGAACTCATCGCCAGCGGGCAGGCGTTCCGCGAAGACGGACGGCCCGCCCATCGCCCCGGCGGCGCACACCCGGGCGTCGGGCGGGAGTTCCGCCAGGAGCGGGAGCTCGCGGTCGCGCAGCAGGCCGGCCAGGGCCACCATGACCGGGGTTGGTCCGCCGCCCCCGCCGGAGCCGAGCACTTCGCAGCCCGACTCGTAGTCGGCCAACATCTCCAGGCGGAGTGCGGGATAGCCCATCGCGCCATTCTTCCACTCGGCCCTGGGCAGGCCGTCCCTACAACGCCACCTGGTCCCAGCGCACGGGGTCGAGGTCGTAGCCGAAGTAGCGGGGGCCGACCAACTCGATCCCCGCCGGCGTCTGCCAGCGGGCGTCGCACGGCGCCGCCACGAGCGCGATGCGGTGGCCGAAGCGGAGGGATTCCGTCGTGATCGGCTCGCCCGTGTCCATGTCGAGGCAGATGAGGAGGTCGGGGGCGGTGGCCAGGACGACCCCGTCGCGGGTGGCGATGATGTGTTCGTTCTGGAAGCTGAGCGCCAGCGTCGTGCCCGCGTTCGCCTCCAGGCCCGCCAGCTTGGCCTCGCCGCGGGCGAAGCCGGCGGTGGTCCGGCGGACCACGTCGACGACCTTGCCCCGATGGATCAGCCGGCCGCCGAGGACCTGGGCGACGGCGGCCACCGGGTCCGCGTGGACCGCCCGGGCCTCGCGCACGGCCCGGCCCAGCCGGACGCACAGGGAGAGCGTGTCGGCGACGGCGGCCTCCCGGGCCTGGTGGCCGCGCATGGGGTAGAGCGACACGATCGCGGCCGCGCCCATCTCGACGGTCACGACCCGGGCCAGCCTCTCCGCCCACAGGTTGGAGACCGTCGTGAAGATGCCGGCGTTGCCCTTGTCGTCCGTGATCGACATGGGTGTCGCCGGGATGCCGAACAGGGTCGCCGTGACCATCTGGAGCTCCGGGAACGCCCGGCCCATGAAGTCGCCGTCGAGGAGGGGGAGGCCCATCTGGGCGGCGGCCACGATCGGGATGGTCGAGTTGACGCCGCCGGCCTCCATACAGGCGATGTGGGTCGGCGTGACCCCGAGGTAGCGGCCGAGGGCGTCGACGGCGACGACGAACTGCTCGACGCTCGGCAGCTTCTCGATCATGACGGTGGGGGCGCCCATCATGGCGACGGGCAGGATCTGGGCGTCGTCGGGGAGGGCGGCCGGCGTGACGAGTTCGACCGGGCCGTTTTCTTCCAGCGCTTCCAGGGCCATGAGCTGGCCGATGTAGGGGTCGCCGCCCCCGCCCGTGCCGAGGATGGCGGCCCCGCGGGCCAGGTCCGCGATGTCGGCCGCGGCGAGGCGGGCCGTGCCGGTCGTGGCGGTGGTGTTCGTGCCGGGTGTGTCGCTCATCGGAGGGCCTCCATTGCCAGTTCGCCCACGGCCTTGACGCGGATCCGGGTGGCGTTGCCGGGGATATAGGGGAGGGGGACTTCGTCGAAGTCGACGACGTGGACGTCGCCCGGGTTGGCCCCGGCCGCGACGGCCTTGTCGACGGCCTCCGCCTTGGCCTCCTCCACGATCCGGTCACGCTGTCCGTCCGGGATGGCGTAGACGCGGTCGACCTCGCCGGAGACCTGGGCGATGGCGGCCCCGATGGCGTTGGCGACCTCGAAGTGCTCGGGCCGGTGGACCTCGCCCAGGTCGGGCAGTTCGTCGGGCAGGAGGATGGAGCCGCCGCCGACGGCCACGACCGGCAGCGGCTCGGCCGAGATCCGCATCCGCTCGACCGCGTCCGTGATGGCCGCGGCGACCGTCGCCAGGGCCGCCCGGGCGTGGTCCCGGTCCAGCCCGGCGACCAGCGCCGGGTCGCCGATGGCGGCGTAGCCGAGGGCGACGGCCGCATCGGTGGCGGTGAACTCGCCGCCGCCGAAGACCAGCGCCCGTTCCGTCAACTGGTAGCCGACCGACGTGGGGCCGACCTCGCGGCCGGCCGAGCGGACGTGGGAACCGCCGCCGATGCCGATGGACAGGACGTCCGGCATCCGGAAATTCGTCCTGACGCCGGCCACCGTGACCTCGCCCGTCGCCTCGCGCGGGAAACCCTTGTTGAGGACGCCGATGTCGGAGGTCGTCCCGCCGATGTCGATGACGACGCAGTTGCCGAGCCCCGAGAGGGCCGCCGCGCCGCGCATCGAGTTGGTCGGACCGGACGCGAACGTCGCCACGGGGTACTGGCGCGTGTAGTCGATGTCCATCAAGGTGCCGTCGTTCTGGCTGAGGTAGACCGGCGCCGTGATGCCGTAGTCGCGGACGGCGCCGATGAGGGCGTCCGTGATCTGTTGGGCGAGTTCGCGCAGGGCCGCGTTGATGATGGTGGCGTTCTCGCGCTCCAGCAGGCCGATCCGGCCGATCTCGTGGGAGAGCGAGATCGCCACGGAGCCGCCCAGCTCTTCCTCCAGGATGGCCGCGGCCTGGCGTTCGAAGTCCGTGTTGATGGGCGAGAAGACGCTGGAGACGGCGACCGAGCGGACGCCGTGGGCGGCCATGTCGGCGGCGTGGCGCCGGATCTCGTCGGCGTCCAGCTCGGCGATGTGGCGGCCGTCGAACTCGTGGCCGCCGTGGGCCAGGTAGGTCCGGGCCTGGAGCGCCTCGACCAGCGGCTTGGGCCAGCCCACCAGGGGCGGCAGCGAGGCCGTGGCCGGCAGGCCGAGGCGGAGCGCCGCGGTCGGCGCCAGGCGGCGAGCCTCGATCAGGGCGTTGATGAAGTGCGTCGTCCCGATCATGACCCCGCTGACGTCGGCCGGGTCGAACGGGTGCTGCCCGCCGAGGGTATTCAGGGCGTTGACGATGCCCAACGTCACATCCGGGCTGGTCGGCTGCTTCACCCCGGCCAGGACCGCGCTCCCGTCCAGGAGCACGGCGTCCGTGTTCGTGCCGCCGACATCGATACCGACTCGCATCAGGCCACCGCCTGTTCTGTGGGGGACTCACCGATGCTCTTGAGCAGGCCAGCCTTGCCCGCCACCACGTAGAGGACGAACGCGGCCACGACGGCGTTGATCGCGCCCAGGCCCCAGGGCACGAACTGGGCGATGAGCGAGCTGGCCAGCCAGATGACGAGCGTGGCGGGCACCCAGGTGGGCGAGGTCTCCGGGAGCGCGCCGGCCTCGCGGGTCGCGTCGAGGGCGGGGCGCCACTTCTTGACGACGAAGTACTCCGCCAGCACGATGCCGACGATGGGCGGGAAAGTCACGGACAGGAGGGTCAGGAAGCCGACGAAGTGGTCGAGGATGCCGAAGGCGGCCAGGATCGTGCCGATGACGCCGATGATGCCGGTGACGAGCGGGCGGCTGACCTTCTTGTGGAAGACCGTGTCGATGAAGTTGACGATGCCGAGGCCGCCCGAATACAGGTTCCAGTCGTTGATCTTGAGGGTCCCGAAGACGATGACGATGATGCCGACCCAGCCGACCGACGTCATGATGATGTTGTTGATGTCGGAGGACTTGACGGCGTGGGCCAGGAGGACGCCGGACAGGCCGACCGCGTACTCGCCCAGCGTGATGCCGACGACCGTCTGCTTGACGACGTCGGCGCGGGTCCGGTTGTAGCGGGTCATGTCGGGGGTGATGACGGCGCCGGCGATGAACGAGCCGGCGACGAGTGTGACGCCGCCGAGGAACGGCATGGGGTCGCCCGGGGGCGCCTCCGACATGAGCTGGCCGACCGGGTGCTTCGTCAACTCGGCCACGACGGCCCAGCCCACGAGGATGACGAAGACGGGCACGGTGATATTGGCGACCCACTGCATGCCGAGGAAGCCCTTGAGGACGACGGCCGTCACGACGAGGCCGAAGATCAGCGCCCAGGCCCAGCCGGGCAGGAACGGCATGAGGGCGGTCAGGCCCGCCGCCGAGACGCCCGATTGGATGCCGAACCAGCCGATCAGCGAGAGCGCCAGGATGAGCCCGATGACGGCCGAGCCGGCCGCGCCGAAGCCGACCCAGCGGGCCAGGATCGACGTGTTGAGCCCTTCCTTGACGCCGATGAAGCCGACGAAGATCATGAACAGTTCGAGGATGACCGCCCCCAGCGTGATGGCCCAGAACGAGTCCCAGAACGTCATCGAGAAGCCGAGGGCCGAGCCGAGGAGGAACTGGGACAGGGCCGAGATCTGGCCGAACCGCTGGACGGCGACCTGGAACCAGCCGTAACGGGCGGACTGGGGGACGCGAGAGAGGGGGTAGTCGTTGGAGCCGGCGCGGACGTCGGTGGCGGGGCTCTCGGGTGCGGCGCTCATGGCACGCCTCCTGACGGGTAGGAGCAGGGAACACGAGCACAGTAACCAGGCACCGCCCGCTGGCCTATGGGCAACAGGTCGTTACGGCCGCGTGACGATGTGCGTTGTGCACATCAGGCTCTCTCGGCTCAGACGGCCTGGACCTGGGCCAGAGCGACACCGGCGCGCGCCGCTCCGCCTGCCGGCGGAGCAGGCCCGGGAGGCCAGGCGGGCAGCCGGCCCCAGTGTCCCGGCCCCCCGCGATAGACCCACCCTGGATGTGCCAGACTGCTCCCATGGCGCGGGCAGTGATCATCGGTGGGACGGGCAAGGTCGGGTCCTATCTCGTCCCCTCGTTGGTGCGGGCGGGCCACACTGTGACCGTCGTCACGCGCGGCACGACCCAGCCGGCCGTGGCGGCGGACGAGTGGGGCGATGTCCGGGCCGTGACCCTCGACCGGGCCGACCCCGGGTTCGAGGTGGCGGTCCGCGACCTCGGCCCGGAGATCGTGGTCGACATGATCTGTTTCACCGACGCGGACCTGCGCCGGCTCATCGGCGCGCTCGACGGCCACGTCGGCCACTTCCTCGTCACCGGGTCGGTCTGGATGCACGGCCCGGCCGGCGTCGTGCCGTACGCGGAGGACGAATGCCGCCGGCCGTTCGGCGAGTACGGGATCCAGAAGGACCTGATGGACCGGACGATCGCGGCCGCGTGGCACGACCGCGGCTTCCCCGGCACGGCCGTCCATCCCGGCCACATCGTCTGTCCCGGCGACATCCCGGTCGGCCCCCAGGGTTGCAAGAGCCTCGACAGCTTCCGGACGCTGCGCGCCGGGGAACCGCTGTGGCTGCCGAACGGCGGCATGGAATGTCTCCACCACGTCCACGCCGCCGACGTGGCCGGCGTCTTCCAGGCGGCCATCTCGGCCGGCGAGCCGGCCTTCGGCGAGGGCTTCCACGCCGTGGCACCACGGGCGGTCACACTCCGCGGCTACGCCGAGGAAGTGGCGGGCTGGTATGGCCGGACGGCCGACCTGAGGTTCGAGCCGTTCGACGCCTTCAAGGCCCGAATCGGCCCCAAGCTCGCCGCCCAGACCCTCGACCACATCGCCCACAGCCCGAACGCGTCGATGGCCAAGGCCGAGGCGGTCCTCGGCTTCGTCCCCCGGCACACGACCTACCAGGCCATCCGGGAGTGCCTGGCCTCCTTCGGCCTGTAGGACCAGGGACGGTTCCGCCGTCCCAGCCGCACCCGACCCGCCACTCGCCCTCTGCCCTACGTGTCCTCGTACACCCGCAACCGATGCAAGAACGCCGCCATCTGACCCCGCGTC
>JAISTC010000221.1 GCA_031272805.1 Propionibacteriaceae bacterium | reverse complement strand
GGCGTCCCGCGTGACCCTCCACTGCTACCACGCCACGCTGGACGGCCCCTACGAGTTGACCGAGCACAGGTCCGCCCGCTGGCTGGACGCCACCACGCTGAACACAGTCGCTTGGCTCCCCGCCGACCGCGCCGTCCTCCCGCACGTCCTGCCCTTGCTACGCGAGTCCAGCCAGGTCACGCCGGCGCGGCAGGCCGGAGTTGCTCCAGCAGATCGGCCGGGCTGATTACGGGGACCGGCCCCGGCGTGAAGCGGGTGTCACGCGTGGCGATCCACGTCACGCGGTGGCGGGCGGCGCTGGCGGCTTGAACGGCGTCCTCGTAGTCGGCCAGGGGTGAGGCCAGCGCGGTGTGGCAGTCGGCGCTGGTCACGTCGAGGACCGTGACGATCTGGAGGAGCGCCGCGAGCCGGTCTTTGGCCGCCGCCGCAGAGCCCAGGTTGCGCCGCGCGATATAGAAGATGTCCGTCACGCTGGTGGCCGTCACGCACGGCTCGAATGCGTCCTCGGCGGCCCGGCGCAGCAGATCGGCGGCGGCGTCGTGCCAGGGGCTGCGGGCGAGGAGGGCGTCGAGGACGACGTTGGTGTCAAGCAGCACCCTCATGCCGGGCGCGCCTCCCCTCTCGCGCCTCGGCGACGTCGCCCGAGCCGGGGATGGAACCGATCAGGCCCTCCACGACGGCGGCCTTGTCCGACGTGACGGCGGACAGCTTGGCGACCTGGCGGCCCCGGCGCGTGACGTAGACGTCCTCGTCGGCGGCGAGCTTGAGGTAACGACCGGTGTTGTTCTTGAACTCGGTGGCAGTGACAACCATGACGCCTCCTCGAATTAGCTAACTCATCACCAGCGTAACAGCCCATTCCGACGGCAGTCGACAGAGTCTGCCCCGCTCCCAACCGTGGCCACGCGCACCGCAGGCAGGTGTGACAAAAGGAACCGTCCCCAATGTCACACGTTGCCCCATGAGTTCGTCGACGGGCAGGGAGATGGTGTCGCCTTGGTCGATGGCGGCGAGGCTGGTGGCGGCCTGTTGGATGGCGGTGGCGGTGGCCAGGTAGTCGTGGCCGCCTTGGCTGACGGTGCCGGGGTCGCCGGGTATGGGGTCGGCCGACCGGTCGACCGGCGACCAATCCAACGGGCGATAACTCACGGTCGTGGTCTTATCGTTGGCGGCCGAACAGGCGCCGCCAGCCCTTGGGCTGCTCGGGCGCGGGGAACGGCACCTGGTCGGCCGGGTCCGGGTCGGGGAACACCAACTCGTAGTCAGGGGCCAGCACGGGACCGACCTGGGCGTCGAACCGGGGCCGGTTGTCCGCGATCGTGGCCGCGATCCGGGCCTGAGCAGCGGGGAGATCGTGGATCAGCGCGAGAAAGGTCGTGGCTTGGTTGCGGGCATAACGAGTGAGGGGCTCGTTGAACTGGTGTTCGAACTGCGACAGCCTCTCCAAGTACTCGCGGGCCCAGGGATGGCTCGTGACCAGACACAGCATGGCCCGGTGCCAGTTGCCCCACAGGCTGTCCGACATGTGCCGGTAGCTGAACAGCAGCTGTTTGGCCTGGGTCCAGTCCCGGAAAGCCCGCAGTTTCTCGCCCTCGGCCAACCCGCGCTGCGCCAGACGGTCGGCCTGTTGGCGGAAGAGGTCGTCGTCGCCCTCGTACTCGATCGTGGTGCCTTCCAGGTTCCGGTTATCGCCGATCCGGCCGCCGTAGTCGCAGCCCGCGACGTACTCGTCGGGATCATCCGCCCACCCGGCCGGCGTCCAGAAGAAGTGGGCCCAGACGTTGAGGAACGAGCCGGGCCGCCCGATGATGGGCTGGAAATCGATCCCGGAGACATACCAGCCGTTGTCCTCGTACCAGGTCCGGCCCGTCTTGTCCGGCCGGAAACCGGTGCCTTCAAGGGCACGGCGGGCGGCGGCCTTGACGATCGTGTTGGCGCGGTTCGGTGTCGCCATGGCGGGGCCTCCTGACAGGTTCTCAGGCCTCAGCCAACCAGCTACGGATCAACCGGTCCAGGGCGTCCAGGTTGGCCCGCGTGTAGGTGGTGTCGTCTTGGGGGTCCTCGAGTTGGCCGCCGCACTCGGCCACGGCGTAGGCGCCGACCACATGGGCCACGACCCAATCCAGGGCCGTGTCGTCGGTGTGGACGGACAGCACGAACTCGGCTGTGCCGTCCTGATCGGCTGGCAGGCGGTCCATCTCGAAGCCGGCATCGACTGGCCCGCCGGCGCCAGCCAGACCCGTCACCCGGCACGGCAGGTAGCCGGCCTGGCTGGCCAGGTCGAGCCCCTCCGGGAACGACAACTCGACCCCGAACCGGGCCGCGAACCGCCCACACGCGTCCGCCGCGAACCCGGCCTCGTCGGGCAGGGCCAGAAACAGGTCAGCACTCACCATCTCTCCTTATCGGCCATCCACCAATCCGCTGATCAACCGATGGGCGGCAATTGGTCCAGGGTGGTGATCAAGACGGGCTGTTGCTCAACCATAGCTTGCCGCAACGCTCGGTCGAGGAGTTCGATGAGGTTCCTGCCGTCTGCCGCGACGAACGCCGCCGCCAGACTCGTGGCGTCGGCCGGCGCGGGGTAGTCGTCCGGCACCGGCAACGACGTGTCCTCGGAGTCCCAGACCATGGCGGTCGGAGGGAACCGGCGCCACTTGTCGGCTACCGCGGGGGGTGTGACATTGGGGACGGTTCCTTTTGTCACACGGCGCCAGGCGAGGCAAGGGGGGGTCGGGCACGCTGGCTACGGAGCGAGGAACGAGCGACAGCCACGGGGCCTGACACCGTGGCCAAACAGACACACAGCACAATGAACCCAGACAAGATCAACCCAAGGGAGACATCGTGACAGTTGACCTGACCAACGGCGTGACCGCCGCCACCGGCTTCCTGGCCGCCGGCGTCACAGCCGGCCTGAAGGCGACCGGCAAACCGGACCTGGCGC
>JAISTC010000206.1 GCA_031272805.1 Propionibacteriaceae bacterium | reverse complement strand
GTGCTCGCCCTGCGCCCGTGGGAGGAGGGGCCCGGCGCGGCCGTCGCGGCCGACCTCGTGACCGCCGGGCTCGGCCCGGACGAAGCCCGGGCGGCGGCCACCGGGGTCCTGTACCTCGTGCTCGGCTACGCCTTCGACGAGGACCAGCGGGCCCACGCCCAGGCCCTCGGCGTCGCGGCCGGGCCCGGCCCCGACTCCGCGGTCATCCTCGACCAGGCCGTGGCGCTGGTCACGGCCGGGTTGCGCGTGACCGCTCCGCCCGACTAGATTCGCCCTCTGTTGAACGGCGTTCAACACCCCCGTCACGAGCAGTCGCAAGGAGACAATGCCATGGTGCGTTCCGAGTCGGTCCTGCGGGACACCGCCCTCGTCGCCGTGTTCGCCGCGTTGATCGCGGCCCTGTCGATGGCCCCCGCCATCGCCATCGCCGGGCCCGTCCCGATCACCTTCCAAACCCTGGCCATCGCGCTGACGGCGGTCATCCTCGGACCGTGGCGGGGCGCACTGGCCACGCTGCTGTACCTCGTGGTCGGCTTGGCCGGGCTGCCGGTCTTCGCCGGCGGGGCGGCGGGCCTCGGCGTCGTGGCGCGGCCGTCCGCCGGCTACCTCCTCGCCTTCCCGCTGGCCGCCCTCCTGGCCGGGCTGATCGCCCGGCGCGTGCTGCGGCTGCAGCGGCGCTACTGGGTGCCGGGGCTGTGGGTCGCCGGCATCGTCGGCCTCATCGTCTTCGACCACGTCTGCGGCATCGCCGGGATGATGGTCAACGCGGACCTGACGCTGCGCGCCGCGTTCGCCGCGGACGTCGTCTTCGTGCCCGTCGACCTGGCCAAGACGCTCGTGGCGGGCGCGGTCGGCGCCGTGGTCCACCGGGCCTTCCCCGCGCTCCTCGCTCGGCGCGGGGCGGTCCGGGTCCCCGGGGCCGGGGTGGCCGAACCTGCGGTGACCGAGTAGCCGTGGCCGCACCGGGGGCCGCGGACGCCGCGATCCGCCTGGACGGCGTGACCGTGGCGGTGGCCGTGGACCCCGAGGGCGCCGCCGGGTCGGGCACCAAGGTCCTGCTGGACGACGTCACGGTCACGCTGGCCGAGCGGCGCATCGCCGTCATCGGCCCCAACGGGTCGGGCAAGTCGACGTTCCTGCGCCTGCTCAACGGCTTGGTGCGACCGACGGCCGGGACGGTCAGCGTGGCGGGGTTCGACACGGCCCGGTCGGTGGCGGAGGTCCGGCGGCGGGTCGGGTTCGTCTTCACGGACCCCATGGCCCAGCTCCTCATGCCGACGGCGGCCGAGGACATCGAGCTGAGCCTGCGGCGGGTCGGGCTGGAGCGGCGGGCGCGGCGGGCGCGGGCCCTCGCCCTGCTGGAGGAATGGGGGTTGGCGCGGATCGCGCTCAGCTCCGTGTACGACCTGTCCGGCGGCGAGCGGCAACTCGTGGCCCTGATCTCCGTCCTCGCCAGCGGGCCGTCGGTGGTCGTGGCGGACGAGCCGACGACGCTGCTGGACCTGCGCAACTCTGTCCGCCTGCGGGCGGCGTTCGCAGGGTTGGAGCAGCAGGTCATCGTGGCGACGCACGATCTGGAGTGGGCCCTTGGGTTTGACCGCGTCCTCGTGATCCAGGACGGGCGCGTGGCGTTCGACGGCGCGGCGGCGGACGGGGTGGCGTGGTACCGGGGGAGTGTGGGCCAGGGGGGTGTCTGGGAGCGGGGAGAGATCCTTCGCTGCGCTCAGGATGACAGAAGAAGGGGTCAGGGCGACAGGGGCGGGGAGCTGTGAGCGGGCGGGGGACGGCGGCTGATCGGCTGCTGGGGACTTACCGGCCGCTCGGGTCCTGGGTCGAGGCGTGGCCGGTCGGAGTGAAGTACCTGGTCCTGCTCGGCGTGACGTTGCCGTGTTTCCTGGCCCAACGGTGGTGGCTGACCGGGGCGGCGCTCCTCGTGACGGCGGCTCTCCTGCTGGCGGCGCGGATTCCGGCGCGGCGGGCGCTCGGCGTGACCGGCGGGCTCGTCGCGCTGATCGCCGGGCTCGCCCTCTACCAAGGGCTGATCCAGGGGTTCTGGCTCGACGGGGCCCGCGGCCCGGCCCTGGGCGCGGCCGCCGTCCACGGGCTGGTCCTCGGCGGGAACCTGCTCGTGGCCATCTGGGCCGCGCGCCTCGTGACGATGACGACGCCGTCGCCGGTCCTCGTGGACGCGCTCGTCCGGGGTGTGGGGCCGTTGCGGCGGCTCGGGTTTCCGGCGGAGCGGTTCGGGCTGGCGGTCCACGTCATGCTGCGGTCGATTCCGTACCTGATGGGGTCGTTCGCGTCGATTCGGCAGGCGGCGGCGGCGCGCGGGCTGGAACGGCGGGTCGGGCCGCAGGTGGCGCAGGTGGCCGTGCGGGCGGTGGCGTACGCGCAGGCCACGGGCGACGCGATGGCGGCGCGCGGGCTGGGCGACGAGGGGCGCGCGTAGGCTGGGGGGGTGGATGTTGATGAGACCCTGGAGGCTAGTCCGGCCCTTGTGCCTGCGCCGGTGGCGGCGCCGCCTGTGACCGGGCAGGGCGTCATCGACCAGGCCCTGGCCGGGTTGGCGGCGCTGGACGAGGCGGACGTGGCGGAACACCCGGCGCGGTTGGCGCGGGCCCACGAGATTCTGCGCGCCACGCTGCACGGCGCGCCCATCGACGACCTGCGTGACGAGGGCGCGTGACCGGCAACGGTACAGCGGTACCGGTACTTGGGGTATCTGGGGTATCGGCGTGAGGCTGGACCGGGTGCTGGTAGCCCGGGGGCTGGCGCGGTCACGCGGGCAGGCCGCCGAGCTGGTCAAGGCCGGGTTGGTGCGGGTCGACGGGGCCGTGGCGGGGAAGGTCGCCCTGGACGTGGCCGACGGGGCGCGGGTCGAGGCCGTGGGCGACCCCTATGTGTCGCGGGCGGCCCACAAGCTGCTGGCCGGGCTGGACGAGTCGGGCACGGCCGTGCCGCCGCGGGTGTTGGACGCCGGGGCGTCCACCGGCGGGTTCACCCAGGTCTGCCTGGAGCGGGGCGCCGAGCGCGTCTATGCCGTCGACGTGGGCCACGGGCAACTGGCCGATCCGCTGCGGGCCGACCCGCGCGTGACGGTGTGGGAAGGGCTGAACCTCCGCGATCTCACGCTGGAGCATGTCGATGGGGTTCCCGTCGGGCTGATCGTGGGGGATGTGTCGTTCATCTCGCTGACCCAGTTGGTGGGGGCCCTGGCCGGCGTCCTGGCGCCGGGCGGGACGGCGTTGCTCCTAGTCAAGCCGCAGTTCGAGGTGGGGCGGGCGAAGCTGGGGGGCTCTGGCGTCGTGACCAGTGAGCGTGACCGGGCCGACGCGGTGGCGGGGGTTGTGGCGGCGGGCGAGGGCGTGGGGTGGACGTGCGACTGGCGGGGGGTGAGCCGGACGCCGGGGATGCGGGGGAATGTGGAGTTCTTTGTGCGGTTCCGGGGGTGACAAGGGTTTGGGATGGCCAGGGGTTGGCCCTGGCGAGGCCGTGGGCGGTTAGTCTTGGTGGCGGGAAAGATCCCGGCTTTCGCCGGGATGACAAGGGGTTGTGTGGGGGCGGCCGCGGTGTCGGGCCCGCTGGCTGGGTGTGTGGGGGCGCCACGGTGTCAGGCCCTGTGGCTGTCGCTCGTTCCTCGCTCCGTAGCCACAGTGCCCGACCCCGTGGCTTGTGCCTCGCTCCGTAGCCACAGTGCCGGACCCCGTGGCTTGTGCCTGACCCCGTAGCCACAGTGCCTGACCCCGTGGCTGGTGGCTAGGCTCGGGGTTGGGAAGGAGTGGCCGTGTACTTTGATTTGCCGTTGGCGGAATTGGAGGGGTACCGGGGGGAGGTCACGCTGCCGCCGGATTTCGGGGAGTTCTGGCGCGACACCGTGAGCGAGGCGCGGGCCCATGCGTGGGCGCCGCAGCGGACCCGGGTCGATACGCCGCTGACGCTCGTGGACGTGTGGGACGTGACGTTCGCCGGCTTTGTCGGCGACCCGATCAAGGCGTGGCTGTTCCTGCCGCGCGGGGCGGCTGGGCCGCTCCCCGCGGTCGTCCACTACCAGGGCTACGGCGGTGGGCGTGACCACTGGCTGGCCAACCTCGCCTACCCCGCGGCCGGCTACGCGCTGCTGTTCATGGACTCGCGGGGCCAGGGCTCCGGCTGGTCGGTCGGGGCTACGGCCGACCCGCACGGCTCCGGGCCCGCCATCCCCGGCGTCATGACGCGCGGTATCGCCGACAAGGCGACCTACTACTACCGGCGGCTCATGACCGACGCCATCCTGGCCGTCGACGCCGTGCGGGCGTTCCCGGAGATCGACCCGGACCGCGTCGCCGTGACGGGCGCGAGCCAGGGCGGCGGGCTGACGCTGGCGGCGGCGGCGTTCGCGGAGGGGGTGCGGGCGGCGTGCCCGCGCGTGCCGTTCCTGACCAACTACGCCCGTGCCTTCGCCATCACGGACGACTACCCCTACCGCGAGGTCGTCGACTACCTGGCCCGGCACCGGGACGAGGTCGACGCGGTCATGGCGACGCTGGCGTACTTCGACGGCGTCAACTTCGCGCGTTTGGCGGCTGTGCCCGCCGCGTTCACCGTGGCGTTGATGGATACGACTGTGCCGCCGTCGTGTGTGTTTGCCGCGTACAACAACTACGCGGGGGAGAAGGCGATGACGGTGTGGCCGCACAACGGGCACGAGTCCGGGGAGTGGGAGGACCTGGCGTTGTCGCTGGGGTTCTTCGGGCAGTGGGTGTAGGGGTGAGCGGTTGGACTTGGTGGGGGGAAAGATCCCGGCTTTCGCCGGGATGACAGCGTTACTTGTCAGAAGGCTTGTCATCCCGGCGGAAGCCGGGATCTTTCCTGGGGTGGTCGAGCAGGCCGGATCACGTGGGGGTGTGGTGGTGTGTCTGGCTGCCCGGAAAGATCCCGGCTTTCGCCGGGATGACAAGGGTTTGGGGTGGCCAGGGGTTGGTGATGACAAGGGGTTGTGTGTGGGGGCGCCACGGTGTCAGGCCCTGTGGCTGTCGCTCGTTCCTCGCTCCGTAGCCACAGTGCCCGA
>JAISTC010000174.1 GCA_031272805.1 Propionibacteriaceae bacterium | reverse complement strand
AGATGACATCGATCCAACCGTCGTAGACGTTGCCGTCGTAGTTGACCCCGGCCGCGTTGTTGCCGTTGTCACCGGGCGAACGCAACCACCACCACCAAGTCTCGCCATCATGCCGCCTGGCAATTCTAGTTGTGTCGTCGTTCTTGTTGAAGTACGTAAGTGCCTCTTGAGGGCTCAAGATGAAGACCTTGTCCCACGTCGCAGGACCACCAGATACGTCCCGCCGGCTCTTCGGGTTCTCGTTCCTTGTCTCCACGACCATCTCGGCGAAGTCGGCCGGGAGACTCGGGAAGAACTCCCCGTTCAGCCACTTCCGCAGGGAACACTTCTTCCAGACGACATCCTTGAATTCGTTGTGATATGGCCGGTAGGCGACAACATGCTCCGACAGAAGGAGCGCCGTCCCCGCTTTCGGGTCCACCTTGAGGACGCGCCAGACGTTCCCGCCCAACAACACCTTCTCGCCCGGCGCGATGACGTCCGAGGTCGCCCCCTGATCCACGAACTGAACCGACAGATCCACCTGCGGCCAATCCTTCACCGACGTCCACCAGCGATACTGGAGGATGACGGAGTTGACCGCCCGATCGTCCCCCCGGAACCACCGCGCCATCGTCGCCAATTCCCGCGCCCCACCGAACTCCAGCAACGACTGCCCCAGAAAGTTCAGCGTCTCGCTGGAAGGCGTCCGCATCGCCCAGCGCTCCGGCACATCATTCCGCAAAGCCTGCAGCAGGTACTCGGACAAGAAGAACTCCTGGAGCGAGGTGTGGGCGAAGCCGAAGGCGCCCTCCGTCGCCGTAAGGTCGACGCGGCTCAGGAACGTCGAGTTGCGGAGGTCCTCGTCGAGCTTGTGCCGCCACGCTGCCGGGTCCTGGCGAATCTCCGCCCCGTACACGTCCTCCCAATAGGACTGCCGGGGCCCCCACCGGCTGACCCACTCCTGCAGCTTGGACACGGGCAATTCGGTGACCTGCCGCCGCCACAACTCGGCGGCCAGCTCCTGGACCAGGTCCAACTTGTGGCTGACTCCCAGGAGATGTTTGGGATCGTCCCGGGCCAGCCACTTGTGCGCGAACTCCCGGTACAGCGTGGACCCCAGCACGGGCTTGCCCTCCGCCCGCAGCGCCTCGATCCGGGGCACCACCTCGGCCACCAAGCCCAACGTGAACGGCCGCCCCGTCAAGTCGGCCAGATCGTGAACGCTCCTGATCATCGCCAGCACGCGCGGGACGTCCCGTCCTGGCAGCACCGCCGCGAGATAGACCCGGATCTGCTCGTCGCTCAGCGGCAGCAACTGCCGCGCCCGGAACTGCCGAGGCAGCTTGTTGCCCCGCTGCGACCCACTCGGCCGGTCGAGCATCTCCTGAAAACTCCGGAAGAACTGAGTCCGCGCGGTGATGAGCACCCGGGGCGATCTGCCGCCGGCCGGGCGGGCCTTGTCGAGCACCGACAACAACCGGTCGGTCAACTCCTGGTCCTGGTCGTCGCGGAGCTTGACCAAGACCTCGTCCAGGCCGTCGAAGATGACGATGGCCCCGCCGTCGATCCACCGCCACAGATCGTCCAGCGTGACCTCGCCGTCCCGGTTCAGCCCTCCGCGCACGCACTGCAGCATGACCGAATCGACCGTCGGCAGAAGGGCCAACTCCGTGACGTGGCGCAGGTTGAAGTACAGGGCCAAGCGGGCCGACGGGTCCTGCGCCCGGCGGGCGAGTTGCGCCTCCGCGAAGGCCTGACACGTCACGGTCTTCCCCATGCCGTACTCACCGAACAACGCGAAGATCCGCTCTGCCGCCTCATCGGCCGCCCAGTCGGCCAAGTCCGCCAGAATCGGCTTGTCCTTGGCAGTCGCCTGGCGCGGCCGTTCCGGCACGGCCATGGAGTTGTACTCGAGGACCATCGCCTGGCTGACCAAGAAGCGGTCATCCGGGATGCCTTTCAAGTCGCCCAGCCTCGGCTGCAGGAAGCGGTCAACCGACCCCGGGGCATCGGGCGGCGTCTGGTCGATGGCTCCGACCTCCCGGTCGTCGTCCCGCAGCCGATCCTCGAAATCCGTCAGCGCCGAGTACACCACCTCGACGGCGGCCGTCGCGGCCTTCTGCTGGCGCTCCGCCTTGTTCGCGCCCTTCTGGCCGTCGGCGAAGTCGCAGATGGCCTTGACCACGATCCACGAGACCCGGACCGCGACGTCGGGCGCCGACACCGCCTGGGCCAAGCCGAGGCCCTCCATCTCGCCCCCGACAATGTTGTGGTTGTCGTAGAGCGCCTTGAGCGCCTCGCGGTAGTCGAGGTTGTCGACCAGTTTGGGTCCGGAGAGGATCGCGCCCGTCTCAATCCTGGGCCACGCCGGGTGATGGTAGAGCGGCGCAGCGTGATCGGCGGCCGTGAACAGCTCCAGCAGGTCGGCCGAGGCCGACGGTTCCCCGCCCCGGACCTTGACCTCGAGTTGTCCTCGATTGTCGGTCCCCTCCTTCGTGAGGCTGTAGTCGATGACCCGGTCGGAGATCAACACATCGCCGATGGCTTGGCGCTTCTCCTCATTCGGCTCGACGTGGGCATCCCTGACCCCGAACGCCACGCCGACAGCGATGACCGCCCTCGGGCTGAAGGCCCGGCAAACTCGCCCAGTGATGTCACTGGCGCTGAGCGGGCCCTGCCGGCCTGCCGTGACCAGCAGCACGTTCTCCCTACCACTCCCATCACGCGCCTGCACCGAACCGAGGCGGCGATATAGCACTCCGCCCCTCTCCTGGAGTTCGGGTACGGCGGCCTCTCCCCGGAAGCGCCGCAGCACGGCTTGCGTCTCGTACTCGTTGAAGGTCAACAACACCCATGGCCTGCCGGGGTCGCGCAGGGAACCAGGCGATGAGTCCGGACCGATCTCCGCCGCCGGGGCATCGGCCACGAAGTGGCCCGCCCGCGCGCGCTGCAACTCAGCCGATTCCTGCGCCGGCGGCAGGTCCGCCGTGCGCTCCCCCGGTCCGGCGGTCCGCTCCGGCGCCGGCGGGCGGTCAGCGCCAGGGACTTGGAGGCGCCCCAGGAGGGCTGCCCTCGCCCGTTCCCCGCCGCCGCGGATCCGAGCACCCAGCTTGTCCAGCGCGCTCATGCTCGAAGGCCTCCTCATCCCACCGCCGGGGTGCAGGCCACAATCTATCGCCAGGCCTGACACGTATCGACTGGTGACCCGGCTGGTCGCGCCCCACTGCCATCCCGCCCCCCCACTGTCATCCCGGTCCCTTGTCATCCCGGCGAAAGCCGGGATCTTCATGCCGTGATACGCCTTGGTCCGCGGAAAGATCCCGGCTTTCGCCGGGATGACAGTGGGACCGGGATGACAAGGGACCGGGACAACAAGATGCCTCAGCCGGTGGGGGTTGTGTGGGGCCGGCCGCGGTATCAGGTGCCCCCGCCCGGGCTCCTCCGTCGCCACGGCGGGGGGCGCCTGACACCTCGGCCTAAGGGTCGGCCCGGTTCGCTAGACTGACGGCGTTCCGTCTGGTCCCCCACGTTCAGGAAATCTCTCCATGATCGAAGTCAGTCACCTCACCAAGCGCTTTGGGGCGCTCGTGGCCGTGGACGATCT
>JAISTC010000168.1 GCA_031272805.1 Propionibacteriaceae bacterium | reverse complement strand
CGAACACGCGGGCCGAGGTCCCCGGTTTCGGCCGCCGCGGATGTCACGATAGAGCAGAGTGTTGCCGCACAGGAGGAAGTCGTGACCAGTGAACCGTTCGGCCCGTCGAGCCCGGCCGTGCCCCCCAGCCTTGAGGGCACGGAGGGCGGCTCGCTGATGCCCCCGCCCCTGCCCGTCGTGGACCTGACCGACCCGGCGTCCGGCGCGTCGCCGGTCCCGGACGTGACGGTCAGCGCGCCCGAGCCGATCCGCACAGCGGTCGGCGAGTGGACGCCCATCCCGACGCCGCCCGCGGCCCCGCCCGTGGAGCCGATCGCGCCCGCCGCGCCCGCCGAGGCCGTGGTCCCGCCGGTGGTGATCGACGAGCCCACCACTCCGCAGATCCCGTTGCTGGCCGCCGCCGCGCCCGCTTCGCCCGCCAGCCCGGCGGCCGCAGCCGCCCCGGCGCCGGCCGCCCCGCCGACCCCGCCCGTGACGGTCGTGACGCCGACTTCCCCCGTGTCCGCCGCGCCTGAACCGGTCTCGCCGGACGTCACGCCGGACGCGGCCCCGGCGGCCAGCCCGGTCTCCGTGGCCACTCCGGTTCCCGCTGCCACCCCGGCCGCCGTGGCGTCGCCGGTGTCCGCGCCCTCCCCCGTGTCCGTCCCGTCCCCGGCCCTGCCCGAGGCACCGGTCGCGCCCGCGCCGATCCCCGACTCGATCTTCGCCACGCCCGCGCCGCAGCCCAGCCCGGCCGACGCCCCGACGCTGGCCGCCCCGGCCGGCCACCTCGGCGGCCCGCCGATCGCCCCGCCCGTCCGCCCGGTGGCCGACGTGGCCCCGGCCGTGACCCCGGACCCCGCGCCGACGGTCTTCGCCGCGACGCCGCTCGTGCCGCCGCCCGGCCCCAACTTCCGCCAGGCCCAGGAGACCCGCGTCATCGCGCCGACGGATGAGGCCGCGGCGCTCGAGGCGGCGCGCACGGCCCGCGCCAAGGCCCTCGGCGAGGTGGCGCCGACGCCGGACGTCGTGACCGCGCCCGAGCTGTTCCACCTCCCGTCGACGTACAACAAGTTCCCGAGCCTCATGCTGTTCCTGCTGCGCCTCGTGGTCATCGCGCTCATGGGCATCCGGGTCTGGCAGGACACGTCGCCGCTGTCCGCCACGATCGCCACGTGGGAGAACACGCTCGTGCCCGACGCCTACGCCAAGCTCGCCGCCTACAGCCAGATCGGCGTCGAGGCGCTGATCGCCCTTCTGCTCCTGTTCGGCCTCGGCTCCCGCCTGGCGGGCGCGCTGACGACGATCCTGGCGGTGACGTGGCTCGCCCTCGTCCTCTGGGGCGTCGGCTCGCCGTTCGACGCGGCCGGCTCCGGCGTGGTCTTCGCGGGCGAGTTCCAGGTCCTCCTGGCCGCCGTCGGCCTCGTCCTGCTGGGCGTCGGCACGGGCGGCTGGCTGACGCTGGACTCGTTCTTCCACCGGGCCCGGATCGAGCGCAAGAACCAGCGCGTGAACTGAGGTCACGTCTTTCATCCTGCGCGCCTACCTCGTCATCCTGCGCGGAGGCCCGCTAGGGCCGGAGTCGCAGGATCTACCCGTCAGCGAGACAACCCCGTGACGGGCAGATCCTGCGACTCCGGCCGCAGGCGGCCTCCGCGCAGGATGACGGGGTAAGCGCGCGGATGCCCGGGGTCACGGTGTCCTCCGGTACGCTGTGCCGGGTGTTGAACTTCCCCCTGCTGGAGATCACGGACTGGCTCAACGCCGAGTACGTCATCGAGGCGCTGGGCAACTGGGCCCTGTGGGGCGTGGCGCTCATCATCTTCGCCGAGTGCGGCATCTTCTCGATCCTGCCGGGCGACTCGCTGCTGTTCGCGGTCGGCATGTTCACGGCGCTGGGCACGATCCGCTTCGGCTCGCTGGCCGAAACGCTGGTGGTCATCGCGGTCGTCCTGATCGCCGCCGCGGTCCTCGGCAACGTCTCCGGCTACTGGATCGGGCGGCTGATCGGGCCGCCGCTGTTCAAACCGCGGACCGGGCTGATCGGCAAGATCCTCGACCCCAAGCACGTCGACCGGACCCACGCCTTCTTCGAGAAGCACGGCTCGAAGGCGTTGATCCTGGCCCGCTTCGTGCCCTTGGTCCGCACATTCGTCACGCTGATCGCCGGCGTCGGCAAGATGCGCTGGCGCCACTTCATCGCCTACACGGCCGTCGGCGGGGTCCTCTGGGTCGTGCTGGTCGTGACGGCCGGGTACTTCCTGGGCGGCATCCCGTTCATCAAGAACAACTTCGAGGCGGCGGTGGTCCTCATCGTGCTCGTGTCGCTCCTGCCGATGGTCTGGGAGTACCTCAAGCACAAGCGCCAGGCCAAGGCCGCGGCGGCATGACCGACGCGGGCGCACCGACCGGCCCCGCCGATCCGACCGACCCGACGGCGCCGACGGTCGGCGTCGGCCCCTGGCCCGGTCCGTGGCCGGACGACCCACGCTACGACCCCGGCCTGCTGGCCGAGGGTGACCGGCGCAACGTCACGGACGCCTACCGCTACTGGACGGTCGAGGCCATCGTGGCGGACCTGGACACGCGGCGCGCGCCCGTCCAGGTCGCCATCCAGAACTGGGAACACGACTTCAACATCGGCTCGATCGTCCGGACGGCCAACGCGTTCAACGTGACGGCAGTCCACGTCGTGGGACGGCGGCGCTGGAACCGGCGGGGGGCGATGGTGACGGACCGGTACCTCCACGTCTGCCACCAGCCCAGCGTCGCGGACCTCGTCACGGCGTTGGCCGGGGTGCCGCTCATCGGCGTCGACAATGTGCCGGGGTCGGTGCCACTGGAAACAACCGTGCTGCCGGAGCAGTGTTGTTTGTTCTTCGGCTCGGAGGGGCCCGGGCTGACGGACGAGGCCCTCGCCGCCTGCGCGCAGGTCGTCGCCATCACGCAGCGCGGCTCGACCCGCTCCCTCAACGCCGGCGCCGCCGCCGCCATCGCCCTGTACCACTGGTCCCTGTGCCGAAGCCAACCGTTCGCCGATCCGCACCACGCCTAGCCGTCCACCCCGCGCTATCCCAACCCCCTCGCCATCCCAACCCCCTTGTCATCCCGGCGAAAGCCGGGATCTTTCCCGACGGCCACCCGGCCCCCTCAGGGGGCAAGATCCCGGCTTTCGCCGGGATGACAAAGGGGAGTGAGGATGACAAAGCGGAGTGAGGATGACAAAGCGGAGTGACGATGACAAAGGGGGCGACGGCGACAAAGGGCGTGACCGACAACGGTCCACAGTACCGGTACCGCTGTATCGTTGTTTTTCGCGGGAGAAAACAACGATACAGCGGTACCGGTACTGTGGATCGTTGTTTCTGGGTTCGGCGCCACGTCCACGGCGTGACCGTTCCTTGGCCCCGGATCGCGCGGTGCGCGTGACCCCACCGCCCCGGTCCGGCGGGCGTGACTATGATGGCGCCCGTGACCGTGACGAGTACCGACCCCACCACTGGCTGGCCGGTGCCCGACCCCGCCGACGAGGTCCGCATCCACTACAACCCGATGCCCGCCGCCGAGCGCGTCGCCCACTACACGGGCCTGGTCCGCACCCGCCTCCTCTGGCTGGGCGTGGCCGCCGCGATCTGCCTCGGGTTCTGGTTCATCAGCCGGGCCCAACTCGACCGGGCGACGACCATCGCGCTGTTCGCGGCGGGCGTCGGCTACTCCGTGGTCTGGCTGGTCATGGCCGTTGTCGGCCTGGTCCGCTCCCGCCGGATCCTCCGCTCCATCGGCCAGGGCATCGCCGTCCGCATCGGCCGCTGGGGCATCGACATCCACGGCGCGGCGGTACCGTGGACCGCGGTCACGGCGGTGCGCGCCCGGCGCCACCGCTTCTCCGGCTACGGCCCCGACCTCGCGGTCGAGACCACGGCCGGGACGAAGAGCCTGCCCTGGCTCTTCCTCGACACCCTCCCCGGAACGGTCGACGCGGCCGTCCAGGCCTACACGGCGGGCGCGCGCAGGCTGGACATCTCGCGCCTCGACCACTAAACAACTACATATTGGTTTTCCCTACCGCAACCACTATCCCAGGAGAAGAAATGCCCATTGCCAGCCCAGAGGTCTACGCCGAGATGATCAAGCGGGCCAAGGAAGGCTCGTACGCCTACCCGGCCATCAACGTGACCAGCTCGCAGACCATCAACGCCGCCCTCGCCGGTTTCGCCGAAGCCGGCTCCGACGGGATCCTCCAGATCTCGACCGGCGGCGCCGAGTACGGCTCGGGCCCGACGATCAAGCACATGGTCACGGGCGCGGTCGCGCTGGCCGAGTTCGCGACGGTCGTGGCCAAGAACTACCCGGTCAACATCGCGCTGCACACGGACCACTGTCCGAAGGACAAGCTCGACACGTACGTGCGGCCGCTCATCGCGATCTCGCAGGAGCGCGTCGACAAGGGCCTGCCGCCGCTGTTCCAGTCGCACATGTGGGACGGGTCCGCCGTCGGCACCAAGGAGAACCTCCAGATCGCCCAGGAGCTCCTGCCCCTGACCAAGAAGGCCCACCAGATCCTCGAGATCGAGGTCGGCGTCGTCGGCGGCGAGGAGGACGGCGTCAAGGCCGAGATCAACGAGAAGCTGTACACGACGGTCGAGGACGGCCTCGCCACGATCGAGGCGCTCGGCCTCGGCGAGAACGGCCAGTACATCACGGCGCTGACGTTCGGCAACGTGCACGGCGTGTACAAGCCGGGCGCCGTCAAGCTCCGCCCCGAGGTCCTCAAGGAGATCCAGGACGCCGTCGGCGCCAAGTACGGCGTCAACAAGCCGTTCTCGCTGGTCTTCCACGGCGGCTCCGGCTCGACGGCCCAGGAGATTTCCGACGCGGTCGACTACGGCGTCATCAAGATGAACATCGACACGGACGCCCAGTACGCCTTCACCCGCCCGGTCGCCGGCTTCATGTTCGCCAACTACGACGGCGTCCTGAAGATCGACGGCGAGGTCGGCAACAAGAAGAAGTACGACCCGCGCGTGTGGGGCAAGGAGGCCGAAGCGTCGATGGCCAAGCGCGTCATCGAGGCCGCCACGCAGCTCCGCTCCGCCGGCCAGACCTTCCAGCCGTAACCCGGCAGCAGGAGGTGTGACACAGGGGACGGTTCCCCTGTCACGGCGCCGTTGGCACCGTGACGCAAGGAACCGTCCCCCTTGTCACACTGTCGCGTGACGCCACCCATCGTCACGCGGTGTCAGAGTGTGACAAGAGGAACAGTCCCCAATGCTCATGACCGGCCCCGTGCCAGGTCGGCGCGGAACTCGGCCAGCCACGTGAGTTCGCCTTCGATCATGGCGCGGGCGCGGCGGGAGAGCGCCCAGCGGTGGGGTGGGCAACCCTCGTCTGCCTTGAGGAAATCTTCCAAGTCGGCCCAGCCCTGGGCCCGCTCGCGCAACGTCGCCTCGTACTCGTCGAGCGCCTGGATGGCCTCCGCGGGGTCGGCGGCGTCGACGTTGTAGGTCGCGATGTCGATCGCCCAGTGGGGGTACTCGGGGGTCGCCAGGTGGTAGGCCACGCCCTCGGCCAGGGCCTTCCGCCCGTCCGCGGTCAGCGTGTAGGTCCGGCGGTTGCGGCCGTCGACGACGGCTTCCGACGAGGCCACCAGCCCGCGCGCCTCCAGCGCGTCGAGGGCCTTGTAGACGGTCGACCGGGCCAGGTCGGTCCACGTCTTCATCCAGCGGTATTCGATCTGCTTGACGATCTCCCACGCGTGCATCGGCCGCTCGGCGAGGAGGCCGAGGAGCGCGACGTCAGCAGGGGTGGGGGTGGGACTAATATTTGTCACGTAGCATATGCTACCGCAAGACTATGTGACATTGGGGACGGTTCCTTTGTCACGTCGGTCGACGCGGACACCGCCCTCGCCCCTGGCTGGGCGCCGGTCGTGGCCTTCCTCCGCGCTGCCGTCGCCCAGCAGATCAGCGGAGCCGCGGGTCCCAACTCGCGTCGGGGTAGCGTGACGGACAACCCTCGGCGGGGGCGTTGAGGCGCAATTCGTAGTGCCATGGCTCGTTGTCGTAGATCTGACAGAGACCGAAGGCGCTGCCGTGTTCCGCCAGCCACTCCAGCGCGCCGTCGCCCGTCAGGTCGACAGCCTGGCCCGCGACGTGGAGGGACTTGTCAGCGGGAGCGACCCAGCGGGCTGCCTCGGCCTCGGAGCCGTACGTGTCGATTGCGTCGGCGAGGAGTTGCTTCTGGTAGGCCTCCGACCGCCAGCCGCTGGTGACGTAGAGGTCGAGGCCGCCGGTCGTGACCGCGGCCTGGAGGGTCTGAAGCAGGTCCGGGTCAAGGTTGGCTACGGCGGGGTAGCCGCTGTCGAACACGGTCACGCCGCCGGGCAACAGGCCGTCGGCCAGGCCCAACCTGCTCGCCTGGCCCACGGGCTGGCTCTCCGTGCGGCCGGGCGCGCCCAGGGCGCCACCGGGCTCGACAACGCTGACCCCGCTGGTCTGGTCCGACGCCGAGGCAGGCGGCGCGGCGACCGCGGACAACGCCGACTGGGCGATGGCCGCCCCGAGGCAGCCCGCCGCAACGGCCACCGCGGCCAGGAGGAGCAGGGCGGTGACGACCGCGGCGGTGGGCGAGACAGGCCGGCGGGGGGATGAGGTTCGTGTTCGGCTCATGGCCCCAAGTCAACGGGAGAACAGGTTGTGGGGCCGTATGCGGTTTTCGATACGCCGGCGATAGGCGGGGCCTGACACAATGGTCGGGTGCGCGTGCTGGTCGTCGAGGACGAACCCCTCATGGCCCAGGCCATCCGCGACGGATTGCGCCTGGCGGCGATCGCCGCCGACGTGGCTGGGGACGGGGACACGGCCCTCGAACTGCTGGCGCGGAACACGTACGACAGCGCCGTCCTCGACCGGGACATCCCCGGCCCCTCCGGCGACGAGGTCGCCCGCTGCATCGTCGCCTCCGGCTCCGGCCTGCCGATCCTCATGCTGACGGCCGCCGACCGGCTGGACGACCTGGCCTCCGGCTTCGAGCTGGGCGCCGACGATTACCTGACGAAGCCGTTCGCCATGCGCGAACTCGTCCTCCGCCTGCGCGCCCTGGACCGCCGGCGGGCCCATCACCGGCCCCCCGTCTTGGAGAGTGCCGGGCTCCGGCTCGACCCGTTCCGGCGCGAGGTCTACCGCGACGGCCGCTACGTCGCCCTCACGCGCAAGCAATTCGCCGTGCTCGAAGTCCTCGTGGCCGCCCAGGGCGGCGTCGTCAGCGCCGAGGAACTCCTCGAACGGGCGTGGGACGAGAACGCCGACCCGTTCACCAACGCCGTCCGCATCACGGTCTCCGCCCTCCGCAAACGCCTGGGCGAGCCGTGGCTCATCGCCACCGTGCCGGGGGTCGGCTACCGCATCGCCACAGACGGCGGTGGAGGCGACCGTGACCAGCCATGACTCCACGCTGGCCCGGCGTCCCGGGGCGCGACCACCCGGCTGGAGCGTCCGCCTCAAACTGACCCTCAGCTACGCCGGCCTGCTCGTCGTCGCCGGCGCGCTGCTCCTGGCCGTGGTCCTCGTGTTCCTGCTCCGCTACGTGCCCGCCGAAGCCGTCTACGTCCCTGTGGCCACCTCGGGCGGCGAGCGGGGCGACCTGCCCCAGTTGTTCTTCCCAGGACGCGGCGACCTGTGGGCGGCGTTCGCGCCCAAGGCGGCCGTGGCCATGGCGGCCCTCCTCGGGTTCGGCCTGGCCGGCGGCTGGATCCTGGCCGGCCGGATGCTGGCGCCCGTCCAGACCATCACCGCCGCCACGCGGCTAGCCGCGGCCGGCTCGCTCTCCCACCGCATTGACCTCCCCGGCGGCCAGGACGAGTTCCGCGAACTGGCCGACGCCTTCGACGCCATGCTGGCCCGCCTCGAAGCCCATGTCGCCGAACAACAGCGGTTCGCCGCCAACGCCTCCCACGAACTGCGGACGCCCCTGGCCATCAGCCAGTCCCTCCTCGATGTCGCCCGCCAGGATCCCAGCCGGGACGCCGACCTACTGATCGACCGCCTCGAGGCCGTCAACGCCCGGGCCATCGCCGTGACGGAAGCCCTGCTGCTCCTCAGCCGGGCCGGTCAGCGGGCCTTCACAGCGGAACCGGTCGACCTGTCGCTGGTCGCCGAAGAGGCCGCCGAGACGCTCATCCCGCTGGCCGAACGGCACGGCGTCACGGTCGAGGTCAGTGGCGGCGCCGCCACCGCGGCCGGGTCGCGGGCGCTGTTGGACCAGGTGGCCGTCAACCTGCTCCACAACGCCATCGTCCACAATCGCCCGCACGGCGCCGTCCACGTCGCGACCGCCGCCGACGGCGACACAGCCACGCTGACGGTCGAGAACACGGGGGCCGCCATCGACCCGGCCTTGGTCGCGACGCTGACCGAACCGTTCCAGCGCGGCGGCGACCGGGCCCGGTCCGACCACGCCGGCGTCGGCCTGGGCCTGGCCATCGTCGACCGGATCGTCCAGGCCCACGACGGCACGCTCACCCTGACGCCGCGCGACGGTGGCGGGCTGACGGTGGTGGTACGCCTGAACGCGCCGGCGGATCCGGGACGGCCGTGAGCCGCCCGCCCCGCGGCTGTGTGACACAGGGTGTGACATTGTGACATTGGGGACGGTTCCTTTGTCACACCACCGACCAAGGGTGTGACAAAGGAACCGTCCCCAATGTCACACAGGGTGTGACAAAGGAACCGTCCCCAATGTCACACACGGCTGGGCCTGTGGCAGAATCGGGGCCAGTGTCTTCTGCTGGAAGGAAGGGCCATGGCGGGCTTCGACTGGTTCGCGCCGACCGCGCGCTGAGCCTCGCCCGTCCCGCGGCGGGCCATCCCTGGGCTCAGCGCACCCCGAGCCTCAACCCCAGGAGAAACCCAGCCATGCCCCCATCTCCGCCCATCGTCCTCAACGCCGTGACGTTCGCGTGGCCCGACGGCACGCTCGCCCTCGACCGCCTCAGCGCCACATTCCCCGCCGGCCGGACCGGCCTCGTCGGCGCCAACGGCGCGGGCAAGTCCACGCTCCTCCGGCTCATTGCCGGCGAACTGTCCCCTAGCCAGGGGTCGATCACGGTCGCCGGCGAGGTCGCGTACCTGCCCCAGACCGTGACGCTGGACGTCGGCGCGACCGTGGCGGACCGCCTCGGCATCGCGGCCCAGGTCGCCGCGCTCCGCGCGATCGAGTCCGGCGACGCCGATCCGCGCCACTTCGACGCCCTGGCCGACGACTGGGACGTCGAGGTCCGGGCGGCCGAGGCGCTGCGCTCGCTCGACCTGCCGGCGTTCGGGCTCGAGCGCAGAGTCGGCGAGCTGTCGGGCGGCGAGGCGATGCTCGTGGCGCTGGCCGGGCTGATCGTCCGCCGCGCCCCCGTCACGCTGTGGGACGAGCCGACGAACAACCTCGACCGAGCGGGCCGGGCGGCCGTGGCGCGGGCAGCGGCAGCGTGGAGCGGCACCCTCGTCGTCGTGTCCCACGACCTCGACCTCTTGGAGGCGATGGACCAGACGGCGGAGTTGTACGGCGCTCGGCTGACCCTGTTCGGCGGACCGTACTCCTTCTACGAGGCGGAGTTGGCGCAGCGGCAAGCGGCCGCGCGGCAGGCCCAGCGCACGGCCGAGGCTGCCGTCAGGGCCGAGAAGCGCTCTCGGCAGGCGGCGGAGACCGCGATCGCGCGGCGGGCGAAGCAGGGCAAGAAGGAGCGCGGCAGCCTACCGACGATCCTGCTGAACGAACGCCGTAAGCACGCCCAGGAGTCGGCGGGCCAGCTCCGCGTCACGCTGGACGGGCGCGTCGCAGCGGCCGAGGACAAGGCCCAGGCGGCGGCGGAACTCGTGCGCGAGGACGTCCACCTGCGCATCGACCTGCCCGACCCCGGCGTCGCTCCGGGCAAGCGGATCGCCGAGCTGATCGACGCCGCGGGGCGCCGGATCATCATCCAGGGGCCGGAGCGCGTGGCGCTGGTCGGGGCCAACGGGGTCGGCAAGACGACACTGCTGGAACGATTGTTGGGTCGGCCGGTCACGCCGGGGTCGGCCGTGGCGGTCGCGGCGGAGTTCCCGGCCGGGCGGCTCTGGACGGACCGGGTCGGCTACCTCCCCCAGCGCTCCGACGGGCTGGACCCGGCGGGATCGGCGGTCGACGCCGTGCGGGCGGTCGCACCGGAGGTCACGGTGGGGGCGATCCGGTCGCAACTGGCCAGGTTGCTGGTGCGCGGGGACGCCGCGCTGCGGCCGGTCGGAACGCTGTCGGGCGGCGAGCGGTTCCGCGTGGCGCTGGCCCGGCTCATCCTGGCGGACCCGCCGCCCCACCTGTTGATCCTGGACGAGCCGACGAACAACCTGGACCGCCCCAGCGTGACGCAGTTGACCGACGCGCTGACGGCCTGCCGCGGCGCGCTGCTCGTGGTCAGCCACGACCATCGTTTCCTGGACGACGTCGGGATCAACGTGACGCTGGAACTGACAGCCGCCGGCGAGCTCCTGTCAGCCTGAGCTGAGCGCCAGGTGACGGGGCAGCCCTGTGCTACATCGTCCGGTGTACGGCCGCGCGGGGTTGTTCCACCTTCCGGTTGTCCGCGTGACGACTTGCGGGTCACGTGGTCCGCCCGGCCTGGTCCGTAACGTCGGTTTCAGCCGTCAGGCTCAACTGAACCCACCCTCTCCGACTCAGAAAGTCAGGTTTCACCATGACCACCATCGACTTCGCCCCGCTCCCGCCGGGTGGCCTCGCCGCGCAGAGCCCCGTGACGCCCGACCCGGCGCGCGCCGACATCACCCTCCCCGCCCCGGTTACTAGCCCGCCCACGGTCCCAACCGCCCCCGCCACAGCCCCCGCTCCCGCTGCCGTCCCCGCCTCCACCCTCACCCCCACCAAGGCGTTCGGCCGGATGGCGCTGGCCGCGACCGTGTTCGTGCTCGTGGGCTCCCTGGCCGGCGGGCTGCTGTCCGGCCTGGTCGGCGGGCTGGCGCCCGACTCGCCGGCGGCCAATTGGGCCGCGCCCTTGCTGGCAGCCGTCGGCCTGTACGGCGTGGCGTTCCCGCTGGCTCTGCTCGTGCTCCGCTCGCTCCCGGACACCGTGGCGCTGGCGCGGCTGCCGCAGCCGCGCACCCCGTCCCCGCTGGCGTTCGCCGTCCTCGTCCTCGCCGCGCTGGGCGCGTCGTACGCCTGCAACTGGCTGACGGCCGGCGTCCAGGCCCTGGTCGCCCATCTCACCGGTTTCGAGATGGGCAACGCCCTCGTGACGACCCTCGACGCCGGGGCGCTGGGGCCGAACCTGGCGCTCGTCCTCGTGGCCGCTCCCCTGGTCGAGGAGTTCCTGTTCCGCCGCACGCTGTACCGCAAGCTCGCGTGTTTCGGCCCGAAGGTGTTCATCTTCTACTCGGCCGCGCTGTTCGGCCTGATGCACTCGAACTTCTTCCAGATCGGCTACGCGTTCCTGCTCGGCGTCGCCCTCGCGGGCCTCGTCTGGTGGACGGGCCGGAGCCGGCTCAACGTCGCCGCCCACATGCTCTACAACCTCCTCGGCGGCGGCATGGCGCTCGTGCTCGCGTCCGTTGTCGGCGACGGGGCGGCCACGGCCTGGGGCGTCGGCGTCATGCTGGCCGGCGTCGCGGCGCTCATCGTCGCGGTCGGGTGGCTCGTCCGCCACCGTCACGCCCTGGGCCTCACCCCCGGCGCGTACCCCGCCCCGCGCATCCGCGCGATCGTGACGACGCCGGGCTTCCTCGTCTTCGCGGTCGTGGTCCTGTTCGGCACGGTGTCCAACCTGCTGTGGTCTTAGACCCCGCGGCCTCGGCCAGGACTCCAGAGATCGAACCGCACGGCCCCTGCTAGGGTGGGGCCACCCCCATTCCACCGGTCATCCGCCACTACCGCCGTCCACCTGGGAGATTGCCATGTCCGTCGCGTACTTCGCCGAGCTGCTCGTCGTCGCGGCGGTGGCCACTGCCGTCGCATTTGCCCTGTCCGTCGCCATCCACGAGGGCGGCCACCTCGTAGCGGGCCGCTTGACCGGCTACCGGCTGGTCACGTTCCGGCTCTTCTCGTGGGTGTGGTCACGCCGGGAGGGACGGTGGACGGTGGCGCGGTCGAGCCAGAAAGGGATGCCGATCATCGGCCAGTGCCTGATGGACCCGCCGCACGACGAGGCCCGCTTCCGCTACCGCTTCTACAACGCCGGCGGGTGGCTGGCCAACCTCGTGCTCGGCGGCCTGGCCGTCGGCGCGCTGGCCGGGTGCTTCCGGGTGATGTCGGACGTGCCCAACTGGTTGCTCCTGCCTTTGGCCGAGTTGGCGCTCATGAACCTCTTCTCGGGCGTCGCCAACGCCTTGCCGTTGAGTCCCGGCATGCCGACCGACGGCGCGAACGCCCGATCGGCGGGGCGGTCGGCCGATTGCCGTCACGCCTTCTACCTCCAACTGCGCGTCAACGCGGAGACGGCGCGGGGGGCGAGCCTGGCGGAGTTGCCGGCGGAGTTGTTCGAGCAGGCGCCGACGGCGGACTTGCGGGAGCCGTTGGTGGCGGCGCACCACCTGCTGCGGGGCGGGCGGCTGTCCGAGCTGGGCGACCACGCGGCCTACCGGCGGGCTCTGCAGGACATCGACCTGGCCGCCATGCCGCAGTTGGTTGCCGCGGGGGTGCGGGCCGAGTTGGCGTTCCTCGACTTGGTCGACGCGGGCGACGCGGCGGCCGCGCGGTCCGCGCTCGAGGACCCCGCGGTTCAGAAGTACCTGAAGATCAAGCAACCGGGCATGTACCGCGTCCGGGCGGCCGCCGCGTTCTTCCTCGACCACGACGTGACGGCGGCACGCGGCCTGCTCGCGGAGGCCCGCCAGACACTGCCAGCCATGGCCAACCCGGGCATGGAGAAAACGGAGCTGTCCGACATCGACCGCCTGGAAGCGGCCATCAACGCCGCGCTGCCTGCGGCATAAGCCGAGCGACGGGACACGTGTGACAAAGGGGACGGTTCCCCTGTCACGGCGTCGTTGGCACCGTGACGAAAGGAACCGTTTCCTTGGTTGCGGTTTCAGGCGTCCAGTTCCTCCTTCAACCTGGCCAGCACCCGCTGGTTGGCCGCGTCGGCCCGATCGTGCCAGCCGAAGATGCAGACGCTCAGGATCCCGTCGAAGCCGATCGCCCGCAACGTCGTGAAGACCTCGTCCCACGGCACCTCACCCTGGCCGATCTCGCAGTGCTGGTGGATGCGGGCGTCGACCCCGGGCGGGTTGACGATGTAGCGGTTGCCGTCGAAGGCCCTGTGGTTGAGCGAGTCGGCGACGTGGACCTCACGCAGCTTCGGCGCGGCCGACGTGATCATCCGCGCCACGTCGCCCGCTCCGTCGGACAGGTGGAACGTGTGCGGGCAGCAATACTCGTAGCCGACCCAGGGTTTGTTGACCCCGCGGATAAGGCCGTAGGCGTCGTCGTGGAGCTCGACGAAGTCGTAGGGGTGGGCCTCCATGTTGAGGCGGATGCCGTAGCGCTCGAAGTGGGGGGTGAGTTCCTCGATCGAGCGGTACCACGCCTGCTCGCACTCCTGGGGCGTGTTGGGGTTGCCCGAGAACTCGGACGTGATCTCGCGCACGTCCAGTTGGTCCGCCAACTCGAGGAGCCGGCGCCAATTGCGGACCTGGGCGGTCCGCTCGCGCTCGTCCGGCGAGGACCAGTTGAAGACGGGGTTGAGGGTCACGACCTTGACGCCCGAGTCCTTCTGGGCCCGGTTCAGCCCGGCGACGAACTCGTCGTCGGCCTTGGGGTAGCGGTGCCAGAAGTGGAACTCGGCGTTGGGCGACAGTTCGACGTAGTCGAAGCCCAGCGCGCGGGCCTTGAACAGCGTCTCTGCCGTCGACATTGAGCGGTAGTACATGTTCGGGTCAAGGGCAATCGACACCATGGGAGGTTCCTTTCTGTCTGTGGTGGGCGGTCACGCTGACGCGGCCTGGGCGGCTGCCGACAGTCGGTCGGCGGCCAGTTTGAGGCCGTCGAGCTGGGAGTAGGCGGCGTCCTCGTGTTCGATCGAGATGTTCATCGTCGGGTTGACGGCGGCGACCTCCTTCAGGAACTGGGTCCACCACGGGACATCGTGGCCCTCGCCGATGGCGACGAAGCGCCACGCCGGGTCGGACGGCCAGGTCGCGCAGGCGTGGCCGAAACCGGTCGGGGTCTGCTTGGCCGGGTCGGCGGGCGGGGGGCCGAAGCGGTCGTCCAGGACGCCGCGCGTGGCCACGCCGGGGAGGATCTTCGTGTCCTTGGCGTGGACGTGGAAGATGTGTTGTCCCAGGAGCTGGATCGAGGCGAAGATGTCCATGCCCTGCCACATGAGGTGGCTGGGGTCCATGTTGACGCCGACGTTCTTCGACTGGATCCGGTCGGCGAAGTCGAGGAATCCGACCGGGGAGAAGACGACGGTGTGGGGCTGGAGCTCGAGGGCGAGGTGGACGCCGGCGTCCTGGGCCCGCCGGCTGTCGCTCGTTCCTCGCTCCGTAGCCGGCGTGCCCGACCCCCTGGCCTGGTCAGCGGGGCAGGATCACGTTGGCGAGGTAGACGAAGTCCGCGTCCGTGGGCGGGGTCAGCTCGATGACCGCTTGCTCGGTCAGGTCGGGGAGGCTGTAGGTGTGGAGGATGTAAACCCCGTCGCTGCGCTGGCCGACGGCGGCGAGGGTGGTGTCGTTGGCGTCGACGACCTCGATCGGGTACGTCAGATCGACGCCGCGGACCGCGCGCGTGGCCAGGTCGACAACGGAGATGTGGCGGAGGAACTCCGAGGGACTGCCGTGCGCGACGTAGGCGAAGTTGCCGACGACCCGGACAAACTCGGGTCCGGCGTAGCCGAGTGCGACCGTGTCCACGGCCAGGCTGGCCTCATCGAGGCTGCCGAGCAGGCCGCCCTCCAGCGGGAAGTAGACCTGGCCGCCCGCCGCGAACGCGGACAGGATGCCGCTGTTGCCCGGCGGCAGCGTGACCTGCGCAACTTCCGACAGGTCGTCCAGGCGCCGGACCGACACGATCGACGCTTCGGGTGGCGGCGCGGCGTCGTCCGTCAGGGTCACCGTCGGCAGGGTAGAGGCGAAGACATACAGGTTGTCACCGTCGGCCACGAGCGCGGAGATGACGTAACCCTCCATCTGCGCCTCGGCCAGGAGTTCCCCGTCCGCCGAGTGCCGCTGGAGCCGGCCGGCGGCGTTGATCGTATTGGTGAACACGAAGCCGTCGGCTGTCGCCGTCACGTCGAGGACGCCCTTCTGGCCGGCCTGGACGACCGTCGCCTGGCAGGTCGAGGAGTTGAGGATGACCGCGCCGTGGCGGTCGTCGGCGTCCGAGCCGTCGAACCCCACGACCGCGTCGCCGTCGAGGTAGACCGGGGTCTGGGGGGAGCGCGTGACGTTCTGGGCCTTGATGGAGGTCTCGGCGGCCACGGCGCCGCCCGCCACCCACTGGACCCGGCTGTCCCGCCGTTGGCCCGCCGACCAGATGACCGCGGCGTCGACGGCGGCCGGGCAGGGGTCATCCGGCCGGGCGCACCCGGCGAGGATCGGCCCGGCCGTGGCCAGCAGGGCCAGGGTCACGCCCAGGCCGGTTCGGCGGGTCCGTGATCGGCGGTTCATGGTGGCTTCCTTCCGGGGCGTGCGGCGAAGCGAGGGGTGCAGGAGGGACAGGATCGGGGCTTGTCAGACCGACGGTAGCACGAGCGGGCGGGACATGGGAGCCCCCCGCTGTCGCCCCAGTCCCCCAATGTCATGCGGCGTGGTTGACCTTGACGCGGCGTCAATCGGGACACTGATGGTGTTGCTATCCGTCCCTGTCCTGGATAAGGGGGTGTCAAACATGTTGCTGCTCTTCCTCGACTGGTGGCTGGGCGGCGGCGAGGACTCCGCTGCGGAGTCCGCCGCGCTCGCGACCGACGACTGATCCATTCGGCTCGATTCGGTCGGCCCGCCGACCGCGTGACCCTGGCCGCGTGACCCGAAAGAAGGTGTGTGATGCGGTTTGCCGTCTACGGCACGAAGGACGTGTGCAAACTCGGCCACGTCACGCCGCGAACCCTGCGGCACTACCACAAGATTGGTTTGTTGCCCGAGACCGAGCGCACTGCCAGCGGCTACCGGGTCTGTGTTGTCCCGAGGAACGGAACCCAAGACCGAAATGAGAAACAATATATATTCATTTTTGTAATAAGCGCTTGACACAAATGACCCGTTTCGATTATCGTAGTAGGTGTTTGGGTTGGACGGCCGGGGGTCTGCAGGTGTCAAACAATGAAGGTGTGGATCGCGATGTGGAGCGAGCCGCGGAGACTGGCATGGGCATAGAGGAATTCGAGAGCTCCTACTATGCGCTCTTGATGTGCGCCTGGACGAGCGACGACTTTGCCGAAGCCTTGCTGGCGGATCCACTCCCTGGTCTTCGTGGGGTGGGGCTGGCCGTGCCCGACGGGGTTTCCGTGGAGGTAATCCGGGATGCGGGGGGGAACGGAGACCTCGAACTGGCCTACCGGGATTGGATCGAAGGTGTTGCCAGTGGCCATGTGAGGATCGTTGTTCCGGACGTCCCTCCCGTTGAGCCCGAAGAGATCACCCCTTCGGCGCTTGCCGGGGTCACGGGAGGGACGGGGATTGCCTGCTGTTGCCCGTGCTGTTCATGTTGTCCCTGACCGTCTCGGTGGCCGCGCGACCCCTTCGCCGAGTCTTGTTCTAAGGGCTTGACACGTAATCAGGGCGCTAGTAGCGTACGGCATTAGTAGATCTACTGTCCCTACAACCGCATACCGCTTGCTTCTCATCCCACGTTAGTGTGAACTCCGTCTAACTGGTGCGTCTTCTTTGGGACATACCGGTAGCCCCCGTCGCACTATCCCCAATCCATGAGGTCTCCCTTCCAAGAGGGGTGTCCCCCACCCATCCCCCAGTTGTGCATAGCAGTGCACAAGACACATCCCTAACCTGTGAGGTTTGTCATGAGTGAATCAATTACACTGTCAGAATTTGAGGACGCCTACTACGCCCTCTTGATGAAGGCCTGGACGAGCGAGGATTTCGTTGCCGAACTCATCGCCGACCCGAAGCCTGCGTTGCGAGAAGTCGGCCTCTCCGTGCCTGACAACGTCGTGGTCGATGTTCGGCGCAAGGTCGAGGGCGAGGGCTCTCTGGAGATCGCCCACAAGCTGTGGCTGGATGGCATCGCCGCCGGCAGCGTGGTCATCGTTGTTCCCGATGTCCCGCCAGTCGACATCGGCCAGCTGTCCGAAGCCGAATTGGCCGGAGTGCAGGGCGGTCTCAGCATTGCGTGCTGCTGCTGCACGCCGTGCTGCTCGTGCTGCGCATAGTTTCGTTTCGTCCCTTGTGGGGTGAGGTTTCTGCACCTTTCACTCCCGCCCGGTGCCCTCGTCCGGTCGAATCGGTTCGCTTCGACCGGACGAGGGTGGCGGAACGGATATGCCGTTTACTCACGTCCGTCATCTTGTTGATTGGGTAACATCGTGTCTACACGCCCTCGCATTCTTCAGTCCAATACCGTCCACGTTCTTGCGGTCGTTTACGGCATGGCCGTGGCCGTGCTTGCCATTGTGGGCTATATCAAGGTAATGACTATTGTCGCCGTGGTCGGCGGTCTGGGTTTGGGTCTGCTCTATTACCTGCGCTCAAGCGGTCGGTCTTCCGAGTCCTGAGCGTGTGAACTCAGTTGTCACCGTCTGAGGGATGACGCCAGTCGGTCAGACGGTGGGCGGTGGTTTGAATCGGGCCAACGTGCGGCACTCCTGCCGCATCGAATCGTGCCTCCATCATGCCTCATGGCGTGTTGCCTGGTATCGGAAAGGAGTTGAGGTGAACTTGCCGGGTTCTGGTGTCGCCTCCTCGGAAACGAGCGCCCTGTCAAGCAACCCCGAGCCGTTTCTCAGGTGCCTGCATCCTCGTCTGCGAGCTGACCTGGAAGTCATTCAGGAGCCGAATGGGCGCTGCCTGTTCGTCGGGCCAGGCCGCTTCTTTCACCTCTCCGACCCCAGCGTTGGACTCGTCCTGCCATTGCTCACCGGAGAGTTGGCGCCTAGTCAGATTTGCGCGACGCTGCGCCCGAGAGTGGGTTTCTTCGACGTCATTCGCATCTTGCGCACCTTGGAGGCCCTGGACACGCTGCGGGACGGCCCGCCTCCCAGTGACCTGGCGACCGCGCGCCTCCTGGACGCGTGGCCAGGAGGGAGGCCGATCCCTGGGGTCGTTGCCGCAATCAACGTCGTGTCCGAGCCAATCGCCGCCCAGGTTGAGGACCTCCTGCACGGTTTCGGCGTGACCTTGGAGTGGCTCGACATTGAAGCAGTCGAAGGTCGTGGGGACCCACTTCTCGTCCTTGTCAACGACTACCTGGACCCGATCTTGTCACGCCTCAACCGGCGGTGCCTGGATAACGCACGGCAGTGGCTACCGCTGAAACCAGCAGCGGCCGAGCTGTGGGTTGGGCCGCTGTTTGAGCCGCCCGAGGCGCCTTGTTGGGAATGCTTGGCCCATCGCCTGAGCGGGCACCGGGCAATTGACCGTTACGCCCGGCTCACCGTCGGACGCACCGTACCGCTGGGCAGCGCCGAAGCCGGTCTGCCCGCCACCTGGGGAATCGCTCTGGGCCTGGCCCTCACCGCTCTAGCCAAGGGAAGTCTGCCCGAGCTCCTCACGCTGGACCTCACAGTGAACGACCTCAAACGCCATGTCGTGACCCGAAGGCCCCAATGCCCGGCCTGCGGTCGCCCCGACGCATGGCCTCGGCCGATCAACCTGGTGAGGCGCCCCAAGGCGCTTGTGTCGCCGGGCCACTATGCCCGGAGGTGGCGTTCGGCCGACGCTACACGCGCTGCGACCGCGCCGCATATCGACGCCTTGACGGGAATCGTCACTTCGGTGGTCCCAGTCGACACCGGGACCGACCTCTTCTTCAACTTCACCGCAGGCCATGACTTCGCGGTCGCTCCGGGACGGCTCGACAACCTGATCCGCACGGTTCGCGGCGGACACAGCGGGTCCTCGTCCCGCACCCGAGAAGCGGCTGAGACGGGAGCGATCTGCGAAGCCCTTGAGAGGGGCCTGACTGTCTTCCGTGGCGACGAACCACGAATCAGAGCTAGCCAGACCGAACTAGGGGACCAGGCCCTCGACTTCGCGGCTTTGTTGGGGTATTCGGAAGAGCAGTATCGCCATCGCGCGGAGCACGAGGGTGAAGACAAGAACCAGTTCGAATACGTCCCGCACCGGTTCGACGCCTCTCTGGTCACTGACTGGTCTGCGGTTCAGAGTGTCCGGACCGGTCAGCTCAAGTACGTGCCTTCGGCGCACTGCTACTACGGCCATCCAGCGTTGTACGAACACAGCTATTGCATCGCCGATTCCAACGGGACTGCCGCTGGAAGTTGTCTGGAAGAGGCGATTGTTAGGGGATTCTGCGAACTCGTTGAGCGCGACAGCGCGGCTCTCTGGTGGTACAACCGCTTGCGCCGTCCGGCCCTTGACCTTGAAAGTGTGGGGGACCGATACATCGAGCGAGTCATCGACTTCCACACCCAGTTCGGCCGGCGGGTCTGGGGGCTCGACCTGACTGCCGACATGCGAGTACCTTGCTTCGCCATGATGTCGGCTCGGATCGAAGCCGACCCGGAGGACATCATCGTTGCCTTCGGGTGCGACCTGGATCCACTCGCCGCTCTTGCCTCGGCGGTGGACGAGATGAATCAGTTTTGGGTGTTCGTCAAGCCAGACCTGAACGGTAAGGCGCAATACTGGGGAGCTAACAAGGAAGCCGTGGAATGGTTTCGGACTGCCACCCTGGAGACAGAAGAGTATCTGCTTCCGGACCCGGCGTTACCCGCGATCAGGCCGACCGAGAAGGCTTCACTGGCTACCGACGACCACGCCGACGATGTCATGGTCTGCGCCGAGACCGCCGCTGCGATCGGGTCCGAGTTGTATGTTCTCGACCTGAGCCGCCCTGAGGTGGATCTCGCCGTTGTTCGGACCATTGCTCCCGGTTTGCGCCACTTCTGGAGGCGACTGGCGCCGGGACGCCTGTATGACGTGCCAGTCAAGCTGGGGTGGCTGTCCGAGCCGCTCCCCGAAGCCAACCTCAACCCTCGAACCGTGTTCTTCTAAGGAAGCCGCCATGAAGATCTATCAACTCGTCGCGGACCAGGTGACCATGTCCGATGACCGGTCCAGCATTGGCCTGGCACGTGGGGCGCGCTCATTGCGGCTCGGACCCCTTCCCCCGGCCATTGTCGACGGCCTTGACGGACTTGTCTCCGAACCGTGCTCCGACACGGCTCTGTCGAGGCGTGTCATCGGGGCCGGCCAGCCCAGTGATCTGGCTGTCCTAGCTGCGCTGCTGACCGGCTTGTGGCGGGCGGGCTGGTTGAGGCTGACCGTGCAAGGCTCGAACGGTCCGCTGATCGTGGCGGATCCGCTGCTGCCCCGCGCGGGCGGGCTGTCCAGCGGGGTAGGCCGTCCGAGATTGTCCGCCCAGAAGAATCTGCGTCTGGCCCGCGACATTGTCCTGACAACCGAGGGTCAGACTCTGGTGGTGGAATCCGGCTCCTCGCTGATGCGTGTCGGTCTGCACGACCCTGCGGCTGCCGCACTAGTCGCCTCACTGGTCCAACCGGTCGACGGCGGCGATCTCTTGGCCACGTTATCCACGACCGATCAAGGGGATGACCTGGCCGCGGTCGTCGAAACGCTGCTGGATGTCGGCCTCGTCGTCGCTGGCTCTGATAGCGCGGATGACTCGCGGTACTGGTCATCC
>JAISTC010000165.1 GCA_031272805.1 Propionibacteriaceae bacterium | reverse complement strand
CCGGCCGTGGGGTCGGGCATGGGCCATGGGGTCGGGCTCCGTAGCCAGCGTGCCCGACCCCATGGCCGGGGCGCCCAACCCCGTGGTGTCTTGTTCCGCCGTGGGAGAATGGCGCGCATGTCATCGCTCTACGACCAGCTCTACGACCGCTTTGCCACCGCCCTCGGGACCGACCCGGAACTGCGCCCCGCGGGACGCCCCGAGTTCGGCCACTACCAGTCCAACGTGGCGCTCCGGCTGGCCAACGAGCAGGGCCGCAAACCGCGTGACGTGGCCGCCGAGATCGTGGCCCAGGTCGACCTGGCGGACCTGTGCGAGCCGCTGAGCATCGCCGGTCCCGGCTTCATCAACATCCGCTTCACCCCGGCGGCGCTCCAGGCGGCGCTCTGGGCCCAGCTCCACGACGCCGCGCTCGGCATCGCCCAGACCGCCACGCCCGGCCGGGTCGTCGTCGACTACTCGGCGCCCAACGTGGCCAAGCCCATGCACGTCGGTAACCTGCGGTCCACGATCATCGGCGACTGCCTCGCCCGGGTCCTCATGTCCCAGGGCCACACGGTCATCCGGCAGAACCACATCGGCGACTGGGGCACCCAGTTCGGCATGTTGGTCGAGCAGATCCTGGTCGAGGGCGTCGACGCCGCCACGCTCGACCTCGACTCGTCCGTCGCCCTCTACAAGCGGGCGCAGGCCCACTTCGCCGAGGACGAGGCGTTCGCCGAGGCGGCCCGGCGCCGGGTCGTGGCGCTCCAGGCCGGCGACCCGGAGACCCGCCGCATCTGGCAGGCGCTGATCGACGTGTCCAAGGCGGGGTTCAACCGGGCGTACCGGCGGCTCGGCGTCCTCCTGACCGACGACGACCTGGCCGGCGAGTCGATCTACAACTCCCTCCTGCCCGCCGTGGCCGAGGACCTGGCCGCGCTCGGCGTGGCGGTCGAGGACCAGGGGGCGCTCGTCGTGTTCGTGGACGGCGACGACGCGCCGCTGATCGTGCGCAAGTCGGACGGTGGCTTCGGCTACGCCGCGACCGATCTCGCCGCCATCCGCTACCGCCTCGGCACGCTCGGCGCCACCCGGCTCATCTACGTCGTCGGCGCGCCCCAGGCCCACCACTTCCAGCAGGTCTTCTGGACCGCCCGGAAGGCGGGCTGGCTACCGGCGTCGGTGCCGGCCGAGCACGTCGGCTTCGGCTCGGTCCTGGGCCCGGACGGCAAGATGTTCAAGACCCGCGAGGGCAAGGCCGTGTCGCTGGACTCGCTGCTGGACGAGGCGGAGCAGGTGGCGGCGCCGGACGTGGCGATGGCGGCCGTCAAGTACGCCGACCTCTCCAACTCGCTGCACAAGGACTATGTCTTCGACCTCGACCGGATGACGGCCACGACGGGCAACACGGGGCCGTACCTCCAATACGCCCACGCCCGCGCCCACCAGATCCTGCGCAAGGCCGAGGCCGAGGGCTACTGGAGCCCCGCCCTGCTCGACGCGGCGGGCTTCCCCGCAGGCTCGCTGGAGCCCGCGGAGGAGGCGCTGGTCCTGCAACTGACGAAGTTCCCGGACACCGTGGCCGAGGTCGGCGCCACACTCCAGCCGCACCGCCTCTGCTCCTATCTGTTCGACCTGGCCACGGCGATGAGCGCCTTCTACGAGCAGTGCCCGGTGCTCAAGGCGGAACCCGCCGTGCGGACGACGCGGCTCCTGCTCTGTCACGCGGTGCAGCGGGTGTTGGCGCAGGGCCTGGACCTGCTGGGCATCGTCGCGCCCGACCGGATGTGAGCGGAGTCTGGCGGCGCGCGTGACTCCTCACGCGCGTGACGGCATCCTCGACCGTCACGCGCGGGTCAGATCGGCGTCAGCCCTTGAGCGCGTCGGCCGCCGCCATGGCCGCGCCGACGATGCCCGCGCGGTTGCGCAGCTCGGCCGGCACGATCGGCGTGTGGAGCTTGAGCTTGGGCAGGAACTTGTTGGCGTTGCGCGACACGCCGCCGCCGACGACGAAGAGGTCCGGCCAGAACAGCGCCTCGACGTGGGAGTAGTAGCGCTGCAGCCGCTCGATGAAGACCGGCCACGACAGGTCCTCCTTCGTCTTCACGCCCGCGGACGCGCGCCGCTCGGCGTCGAAGCCGTCGAGCTCCAGGTGGCCCAGCTCCGTGTTGGGGATGAGGACGCCCTTGTAGATGAGGGCCGAGCCGATGCCGGTCCCGAGCGTCGTCACGAGGACGAGGCCGTCGTTGCCCTTGGCGGCGCCGTAGTAGACCTCGGCCAGGCCGGCGGCGTCGGCGTCGTTCAGCAGCGTCACGGGCTGGCCGACGCCCTCGCTCAACAGCTCCTCCGCCGGGGCGTCGATCCACTTCTTGTCGATGTTGGCGGCCGACCGCGTCACGCCGTGCTGGACCACCGCCGGAATCGTGATGCCGACGGGCAGGCCCTCGGTCGTCTCGCCGAAGTGGGCCAGGACGGACTTGACGGTCTTGGCGACCGCCTTGGGCGTCGCGGGCTGGGGCGTCTCGAGGCGGTAGCGCTCAGCGGTGAACTCGCCGGTTTCCAGGTCGACGGGGGCGCCTTTGATCCCCGAGCCGCCAATGTCAATTCCGAAAGCGACAGTCATGGCCGCAAGCGTACAGGCCGGAATCTGGGTTGGGGAGACCCTCAACATCGCCTCAAGCCACGCTCAACCGGCCCCGCCGCCGGGGCCAGCACCCACGTGACAACGCGTTCTGCGGCGCGTCCTACTTGACCTTGACGCTGACGCCGCCGCACAGGCAAAGGCCCTTGATGACCAGGCGGCGACCCGCGCCGAGGCCGGCCTGCCCCTTGACGCTGGCGCCGCCGAAGATGGAGGTCACCTGGTTGACGACCTCGGTCCCCGCCGGGACCTTGATCTCGAGGCCGCCGCAGACGGCCGTCACGTTGACCTCGATGACCGGGGAGGTCCACTGGGCGTCGCGCAGGTCGAGCTCGCCGCCGCCGAACACGGTCAGCGCCGACATCTGGGCTGGCGCCACCCAGGGGCCCTTGCGCTCGAAGCCGGAGAACACGCCGACGAGGTTGAGTTGCTCCGCGGCGGCTGGAGCGGCCGGGGTGGCCGGGACGGCGCCCTGGGCGTAGGCGGCGAGGGCCTGCGCCGGGTTGGCGACGCCGGCGGGCTGGAGGTCGCGGGTCAGCGGGATGAGGTCGTCGAAGGTCAGGGCGGTGGCGGCGAGGGAGCTGCGGCGGCGGTGTTCCTCGGCGTCGAGGCGGCCTTCGCGGAGGGCGGCGTCGAGCACATTGGCGACGAGGCCCCGGTCCGTCGGGGTCACGGGCAGGTCCCCGCCCACGCGCGGCCCGACATCGCGCGGTTCGAGTTCGGACATACCTTCAGCGTAGGCCATCGCTCCGTCCGCTATGCTAAGACGCGGCCACGGCCACTGCGGATGTAGTTCAATGGCAGAACAGCAGCTTCCCAAGCTGCCAGTGCGGGTTCGATTCCCGTCATCCGCTC
>JAISTC010000114.1 GCA_031272805.1 Propionibacteriaceae bacterium | reverse complement strand
GAGGCGACCTGGCCCACGGTCGATCCGGCGCTCCGCGCCGCCGAACAGGTCACGCTGGTCGTCCAGGTCCAGGGCAAGATCCGGGCCAAGCTGGAGGTCCCGGCCGACATCACGGAGGCCGCAGCCGAGGCCCTGGCGCTGGCCGACCCGAATGTGCAACGGTCGTTGGACGGCCGTGAGATCGCCAAGATCATCGTGCGCGCGCCCAAGATGGTGTCGATCGTCCCGGCGTGACGCACCGCCCAGGATGACCCCAGCGCGCGGGGCAAGCCGCCGGTTACCCGGGGTCACGCGCGGGGTCACGGCCGCGGCAGCGCCAGATCGCGGCCCCGCCCAGTAGGAGGCACACGGCGGCCAGCCAACCCAGAGTTCCCCCGACGGGCGGGCCGACCTGGGGCAGCTCGGCCACGGCCTTGATGAGCGCGAACGCGCTGGCCGACACGACCTCGGACCCGGTCGGTGTCCGGGCCACCGCGTAGGCCTCGTTGGCGATGCCGCCCGCCGCCACGTCCGCCGCCGTCGCCGCGTACTCCGCCCCGCACGTGACCGCCGCCCCCGGCGCCAAGGCTGCCGCCGCTGCCGGGCAGGCGGGCGGCGTCAGGTTCTCCGGCGCGGCCCCGCCGAACAGCGCCCCGCCGTCGACCACGCCGACCGCGGACAGCGTGACGTTGCCCGTGTTCGTGACCGTGAACGTGTACTCGATGACATCCCCGGCCCGGTAGTCGCCGCCCGGCACCGCGACGGCCTTGACCAGCGCCAAGCCCGGTTGCTGGTCGGCGGCGATGGTCGCCGTAGCCGACGCCGACGTCACCGCACCGCCCGACGCCGCGGTCGCCGTCGCTACCGCCGTGTTGCCCAGCGACCCGGCGTCGACGTCCGCCTGGACGGCCGTGTAGGCGGCGGTACACGTGACCGACGCGCCCGGCGCCAGGCTGCCGCCCGGACACGTCACGGCCGGCGCTGCCGCCGCGCCCGTGAACGCGTCCTCGGCGACGGCCACGCCCGTGACCGCCACGTTGCCTGTGTTCGTCACGAGGAACGTGTAGTCGACCGTGTCGCCCAGCCGGTAGGCGGCCGCGCCGCCCCGCACGGACGCGGTCTTGGCCAGGGCCAAGCCGGGCTGCGTCAGCGCCGTCACGCTGGCCGCGGCCTCCGCCGTCACGGCCGTCCCGTCGGGCGCCCGGCCCGTGGCCGTCGCCCGGTTGGCGATCGAGCCCTGGGCCACGTCCTCCAGCGTCACGCTGTACGCCGCCTCGCACGTCACACTCGCCCCCGGCGCCAACACGCCCGGCGGGCCGGGCCACGTCGACCCGGCCGCGGGGCAGGCCAACGGCCCGAGGCTGCCGTGGCCCGTGAACCCGGCGGGGTCGTCGGCGACGGCGACGTCGTGAAGCGTGACGGCGCCGTCGTTGAGCGCCGTGACGCGGAACACGACCTGTTCCCCGGCCGCCGCGACCGTGGCCGGCGTGGCCGTCTTGGCCAGCGCCAGGCCCGGCGCGCTGGCGCCGCGCAGCGTGGCCGCGTCGGCCGCCGCCGGGTCGGCCGCGGCGGGCGGGAGCGGCTCGCCGGGGAAGACCGGGTCGGCGGGCGGCAGCGGGCTGGCGGCCGACGCCCGCGCCACATTCGCCACCGTCCCCTGGTCGATGTCCGCCTGGGTCAGCGTGTACGCCGCCGCGCAGTCCAGCGCGGCCCCCGGCGCCAGGGCCGCCGGGCCACCGCCCCGCGACCCTGAGCCCCCCGACCCCGAGCCCCCCGAGCACGTCACCGCCGACAGCGACCCCGACCCCGTGAACCCGGCGGCGTCGTCCCAGACCTGGGCCGCGCCGAGCGTGACGTTGCCCGTGTTGACGAGCCGGAAGGCGTAGTCGACGACCTGTCCGACCACGAACGACGCGGGGTCGGACGGCGTCGCCGTCTTGGCCAACGCCAGGGCCGGCGCCTGCGGGATCAGGACCCGGGCCCGGTCCGAGGCCCCGGCCCGGCAGTCGTCGGCGGCACAGCCCGGCGGCGTGCCGCTGGCCGCGGCCCGGTGGGAGATGTAGCCCGCGTCGACGTCCGCCTGCGTCAGCGGGTACGACGCCACGCACGTGACGGCCTCGTCCGGCGCCAAGACGCCGGACGCCCCGGGCCACGGCCCGCAACTCAACCCGACCGGCCCGCCCGTGCCCGTGAAGGCGTCCGTCGCCACGCGCACGTCCGCCAGCGTCGCCCCGCCCGTGTTGCGGACGGTGACGGAGTAGCCGACCAGGTCGCCCGGCCGCGCCGCCGCCGGGTCCGCCCACGAGCCGGCGGCGGCCTCGGCCAGCGACAAGCCGACGCTCGTCCCCAAGGGCACAGTGACCCCGTCCCGCGCCGTCACGCGGTCCCCGCCCGGCCCGGTGGCCGCCGCCTCGGCGGTGTTTTCCAGGACCCCGGCGTCGATGTCCGCCTGCGTCAACTGGTAGACCGCCCGGCAGGTCTGGGACTCCCCGACGGCCAGCGACCCGTCCCAGCCCGGCGGGCAGATGACCGGCCCGAGCGACCCCGTCCCGGAGAACGCGAGGTCGGCGACCTGGACCCCGTCGAGCGTGACGGCGCCCGCGTTGGTCACGGTCAGCTCGTACGTCACGGGGTCGCCCGGTTGCTGCGTGGCGCCGGCGACGGTGCCGGTCTTGGTCAAGTCGACGGCCGGGGCGGCCGGCGGGAACACGGTCACGGCGGCGCCGGCCAGCGCCTGGCAGCTCGCGTCCGCGCAGCCCGGCGTGGCGCCCTCGGCCACCGCGTCCAGCCGGATGGCGCCCGCGTCGATGTCGGCCTGCGTGACGTGGTAGGCGGCGGCGCAGGTGACGGACTCGCCCGGCGCGAGGGACCCGGCCGGTCCCGGCCACGCCCCCGCCGGACACGCCCACGCCGGCCGGGCACCGGTCCCGGTAAACCCGGCCACGCCCACCGTGACCCCCGCCAACGGCGCCGTCCCCGAGTTGGTCGCCGTCACGCGGTAGTCGACCAGGTCGCCGGCCGCCGCGGCCGTGGGCGAGGACCAGGCCGGCGTCGGCGTGACGACGAGGTCGAGGCCGGGCCGGTGGGCGACCACCTCGGCCGACGCCTGCGCCACGACGGCGGCCCCGCCCGGCGCCGTCGCCCGCGCCACCGCCGTGTTGGCGATGACGCCCTGCTCCAGGTCCGCCGCGACGACCGTGTACTCCGCCCGGCAGGTCATGGCCGCCCCGGCCGCCAGCGTGGCCGCCGGGCAGGCCACGGCCGGCGCCGCCCCCGCCCCCTGGAAGTCCTCGGCCACCGTGACAGCCGACAACGCCGTGTCGCCCGTGTTCGTGACCGTGATCGCGTACGTGACGGTCTGCCCGGCGGCCGTGACCGCGGCCGGGACCGCCGTCTTGGCCACCGACAGGCCCGGAGTGCCCTGCCGGTAGACGTGGACGACCCGCTGCGGCACGGCCTCGAACACCCCCGACGCCGGCGCGCTGCCCGGCGCCGGCCCGGCGTACTGCAGCCCGGCCGGGGGCGGCGACAAGGGGGGCCACGAGTAAGGTGACCCGACCGCCCCGATGGTCCAGTCCGACGGCGCCAACGCCACGCCCTGCTCGTCGACGTGCTCGACCGACACCGGCTGGGGCAGGAGCGCGCTCCGCGCCTCGGCACACAGCGGCATGTCCGCGAAGTAGCCGCCGTACTCGACGTAGTAGCCCTCGACCTTGTCGACATCCGGCCAATCCGGCGAGGTCGGCTCGTTCGGCAGGTCGTTCCAGCGCCCGTCCAGCCCGTGCTGGGCGAACTGGAGGAACGCCTCGTACTCCTTGGCCGCACCGCGCGGCCCCGTCGCGTCCGGCTGCCCGTTGGTGGCGAACCAGGAGAACCGCCCCGGAATCTGCCCGTCCGGCCACTTCTGCCGGGCCCCGTGGTAGAAGACGCGCCCCTGGCCGTCGTCGATCAGCGCCTCGGGCCCATTGGCCCAGTACCACGTCTCCTGGCCGAGTTCCGTCTGGTAGCGGCCGAGGTCGGTCGGGATGGACGGATTGTGCTGGATGCGCTGGTGGTCGAGGAGGGCGCGCGTGCCGCCGAGCCAGCCGGAGTCCGTCGCGATCGGCCCGTAGATGAAGTCCTGCTCCTCCTGGCTCGTGATCGTGGCGAGGTAGCCGGTCAGGCCGCAGAACTGCCGTTGCTGGGCCAGGTTGTACGCCTGGGTCCAGGTGTGGACGCCCTGGACGTACTCGTAGTGGTGGAGCCGCCCGTTGATCGTGGCCGTCGACACGCGCCGCTGGCTGCCCTGGACCGAGATGACGGCCCCGGCGGGCGGGAACACGCCCGGCCAGGCGAGGCGGAACGCCAGGGTATCGCGGAGGAACTGCTCGACCTGGTCGATCGTGCCGAACACCGCCTGGTCGTCGATGATGTACGAGACGGAGTTGGGGCCGTCGGTCGGCTGCCAGGAGGGCGGCAGGGGGAACGCGCCGAGCTGCAATTCCGCCGGCCACGTCACGGTCAACGCGCCCAGCGAGCCCGGCCCGGACAGGTGGACGTCGGCCAGGCGGTACTCCGCCTGGTTGGTCCCGGTCTTGGCGGCCGTCACGCGGAACGCCACGTCGACCGGCACGTCCGCCGCCGCCGGCGGCGGGTTGACGGCCGGAACGGCCAGCCCGGCCACGGCCACCAGGGTGACGAGGCCCGCCACCCGCCAGGACTGGTTGCTCGATCGGGTCATGGCCGCCACCTTCCTCGGGGAAAACAAGAAGCCACCCCGCGCTGGAGGGCGCAAGATGGCTATTCCTACAATCGAGATTAGAGACAACCGCCCCCCGAGCCAACCCCCGTGTGGCCAATCTCTCTGTCATCCCGCCGACCCGTCTCCCATCCCCCTCGTCATCCCATCCCCCTTGTCATCCCGGCGAAAGCCGGGATCTTCCCCCGTCACGGAGTCACCCCCGGTGTTCATCTCGAACCCTTGTCATCCCGGCGAAAGCCGGGATCTTTCCCGTCTGCTCGGCCGCCCGCGGCCAAGATCCCGGCGTGCGCCGGGATGACAAAGGTTCCCCGGGATGACAAAGGCCGGTGAGGCCACACGCGGCGGCCGACCCGTCAGTTGATCGCCTCGACGCCTGCCTCCCTCAAGGCGGCCAACCGGTCCAGCATCGCCTGGAGCACAGCGGGGGAGTGGGGCGTCCAGTCCGGCACCGCCCGGACGACCCGGAGGGGCGCCTGCGTCCGGTAGGACCGCGTCGGGTTGCCGGGGAAGCGCTGGTCGGTCAGGTTGGGATCGTCCTCGAACGGGCCGGTCGGCTCGACCTCGTAGATGCGCCCCGGCCCGTCGCCGGCGGCCAGCTCGGCGCCCCACGTGGCGGCGTCGAGCGTGGCGGTCAGGTAGACGTAGGCGGCCGTGGCGTGGGCGCCGAAGTTGGAGGCGAAACCGGGCGTGATGAGGTCACCAGGAGACAGAACAACCTTGGTGCCATGAAAGAACGGCCCGGTATCAGGCCCGAGACCCACGCTCACGCGCCCAGTCTGCCACCAACCCTTGCCACCCCCGACGGCCATCGCCGGCGTGACCGGCGCGAGGGACCACCCACGCCCCCGTCAGCCCCGCCTTGCTAGAGTGGGCGCATTCCATCGCACGAGACAGGGAGGTCTCCATGGACCAGCCACTTCCGCACTACGCGCCCCAACTGCCGCGCACGGACTACCACGTGACCCGCGGCGACGCCGACATCCACGTCGAGGCCTGCGGCCAGGGCCGGCCCCTCATCATCATCCACGGCATCGGCTGCACCTCGTGGTCGACGTACCGCGTGGCGGACCAGCTGGGGGACATCAGGACCGTCTACTCCGTCGAGAACCGCGGCATGGGCGAGTCCACGGGGCCGGTCGAGGGCATGACGATCGACACGATGGCCGACGACGCGGCTGCGGTCATCGACGCGCTGTGCGGCGGCGAGGCGGTCGACGTCCTCGGCTACTCGATGGGCGGCTACATCGCCATGCACCTGGCGCTCCGCCGGCCGGACCTCGTCAAGTCCCTCATCCTCTGCTCGACCAGCGCGGGCGGCCCGTCGGCCACTCCGGTCCCCGACGAGACGCTGGCCATCTGGGCGTCGGGCGCCGGCCTCAGCCCCGAGGAGAACAACCGGATCACGATGGAGCCCTCGTTCCACGCCGGCTGGTCGACCGACCGCCCGGACCTGTACGAGGAGATGCTGCTCCTCCGCGCGCCCTACGACACCCCGGAGGACGTGTTCAACGCGCAGTTCCTGGCCGCGCGTGACCATCTGATGGGCGGCATCGACGTCAGCCCCATCCAGGTCCCCGTCCTCATCATCGCCGGGACCGGCGACCGGGTCGTGCCGTTCGCCAACTCGGTCGTCATGAAGGACCTGTTCGGCTCTGTCACGTTCCACCCGGTCGAGAACGGCGGCCACCTCATGTGGCTGGAGGACGTCGACCAGTTCACGGCGCCGATCCGGGCGTTCCTGCAAGCCGAGTAAGGCGAGCGGTCACGCGGTCCGCCCGGTCCGCGCGACGGTTCGGCCAGCCATCCAGCCCTACCCCCGAGGAGTCGCCATGAAGGCCTACCCCGTCCACCACGCCGTGCTGCCGAACGGCGAAAACCTCGCGTACCGCCAGGCGGGCAGCGCCGGCCCGACGGTCGTCCTGATCCACGGCAACATGTCGAGTTCCGTCCACTGGCAGACCACGATGGAGGCGCTCGAGGGCGAGTTCCGCCTGGTCGCGCCGGACCTGCGCGGCTTCGGCGACTCGTCCTACGAGGCCCGCTTCGACTCCCTGCTCGACCTGGCCCACGACGTCGAGGCGTTCCTCGACGCCGTGGGCGTGGGGCCGTGCGCGGTCGTGGGCTGGTCGACGGGCGGCGGTGTCGCCCTGGAATTGGCGGCCGACCGGCCGGACCAGGTGACGTCGACCGTCCTCGTCGACTCCGTGCCGCCGACCGGCTACCCGATCTTCCGCAAGGACCCGCTGGGCCAGCCGATCATGACGGAGCTGCTCAAGACGAAGGAGGAGATCGCGGCCGACCCGGTCCAGGTCCTGCCGGTCCTGGAGGCGTACCGGACGGGCGCGCGGGCGGTCATGCGGGCGACGTGGGACGCGCTCATCTACAACCTGCGCCAGCCGTCGCCGGAGGACTACGAGCTGTACCTCGACGCGATCATGAAGCAGCGCAACCTGGTCGACGTGGACTTCGCGCTGCTGACGTTCAACATGACGGACTCGGCCACGTTGTCGGCCCCCGGGTCGGGCCGGCTGGAGCGCGTGCGCGGCCCGGTCACGGTCATCCACGGTGAGAAGGACCTGGTCGTCCCCTTCGCCTGGGCCGAAAAGACCATCACGTTGTTGGGCGACCGAGCCAAGACCGTGACCTTCCCGGACGCAGGCCATTCCCCCATCACCGACGTGCCCGAGGCCTTCGTAACAGCCCTCAAGGAGGCGGTGCAGTAGCCACCACCCAAACCCCTGTCATCCCGGCGTGTCCTGCCATCCCGGCATGTCATGTCATCCCGGCGAAAGCCGGGATCTTCCCCCGCACCGAGTCATCGCGCTGACCGTCCCAAACCCCTGTCATCCCGGCGCAAGCCGCGATGACAATTTGTTATGTCAGAACTCTTGTCTCCCAGGCAAGAACGTGACAAACTTCACAGTTTCGCCCGACCTTCCGCCAGGACGGCCCCGTCGCGCCCCCGCCGCGTGACATCATCCCTTGTCGCAACCGGGTGTCCCAGCACCAACCAGCCGCCGCCGCGCCTTTGGCCCTTGAACCCAGGCGTGTACACTCGGTCACCAAGTCGGGCGGGCTGAGACCTCCAATCGAGCCCCCTGGCCTCCGTTGTTGACACGAAAAAGGCGGTGCCAGCATGTCGTGTGTGACCAGTTTGAGCGGTGTCGGTGCGATCGACGTCGGCCGGCAGCGACGCCTGGCCCATGATCGGGAGGTGTGTGCGCGCCGGGCGGTATGAGCGCGCCGCGCCTCCGCCGGCCGGACGTCGCGGGACACATCCCTCCGCGGGATGAATAGACGTCCAGGCCGGCCCCGTTGGGGGACCCCACCTCGTGGGGTCCCCCAACGTCATCC
>JAISTC010000099.1 GCA_031272805.1 Propionibacteriaceae bacterium | reverse complement strand
CGTGGGAGGGGGCACTGTGACTGCGCCGTGGGGTCGGGAACTGTGGCTCCGGAGCGAGTAACGCGCGACAGCCACTGGGCCCGACACCGCGGCGTCTCCGGGAAACTCCTCCCCGGGCCACGGTGTCAGGCCCGCTGGCTGTCGCTCGCTGGCGCTCGCTCCGTAGCCACCGTGCCCGACCCCCTGGCCCGCCCCCAGGCCCTTACTCCCACTGGCCCAGCATTTTCCTCATCCACGCGTACACGTCCATGCCGTAGACGCGCTCCAGGTTGGCCGGCGTCAGCGTCACGTCCGCGCGTCCCGCCGCCACCACGTGACCCTGGTCCAACAGCAGCACGTCGTCGCCGAACGCCCGGGCCAGCGACAGGTCGTGGACCACGGACAGGACGGTCCGGCCGGACTCGGCGATCCAGTCGCGGATCAGCCCGAAGACCTGCTCCTGGTAGGCCAGGTCGAGGTGGTTGGTCGGCTCGTCCAGCAACAAGACCTGCGGGTCCTGGGCGAACAACTGCGCCAGGAACGTCCGCTGCAGCTCCCCGCCCGACAGCGTCAGGACGGACTGCCCGGCCAGAGCGGACAACCCGGTCAGTTCCAGGGCCCGGGCGATCGCCCGCTCGTCCTCGTCGGTCGTGGCGCCGAACAGGGAGCGCGTGTGGGCGTAGCGGCCCATCTGGACGACCTCCCCGACGGTGAAGGCGAAGCCGACGGCGTGCTGCTGCGACAAGACGCCCAGGACGCGCGCCAGAGCCGCGGGCCGGTACGAGCGGATGTCCCGCCCCAACAACGTGACGCGGCCGGTCGCCGGCGCCCCACCCGTGACCGCGCTGATGATCGTGGACTTGCCGGCGCCGTTCGGCCCGACGACCATCAGCCAGCGGCCCCGGTCGACGGCGAAGTCGACGTGGTCGACGATGACAAGGTCGCCGTAGCGGACGGTGAGGCCCTGGGCCTCCAGGACGGGCGCCATCAGGTTCTCCGGGCGCGGTAGAAGATGGCCAGGAAGAAGATGGCGCCGACGAAGCTGGTGACGACGCCGATGGGCAGTTCGCGCGGACTGACGATGGTCCGGGCCAGCAGGTCGCCCAGGACGAGGAAGATGGCGCCGCCGACCAGAGAGGCGGGGAGGAGGCGGCGGTGGTTGGGGCCGACGACGAACCGCATCATGTGGGGGGTGACAAGGCCGACGAACGCGATGACGCCGGACATCGCCACGCACACCCCGATGAGCGCCGAACCGGCGATCAAGACCAGCAGTTTGACGCGCCGGACATCGACCCCGACGTGACGGGCGTTGTCCTCGCCGAGGGCGAAGGCGTTGAGCTCCCGCCCGCAGGCCAGCAGCGCTCCCCCGGCGGCGCAGACGGCGACGGCGAGGACGGCGACGTGCGTGTAGCCCAGGCCGGCCAGCGAGCCCATGAGCCAGAACGTGATGGAGTGGAGCTTGTCGTTGGCGAACGTCACGACCAGCGACACGACCGACGACGTGAACATCGTGAAGATGACGCCCAACAGGATGATCGTGTTGGTCGAGAGGCTGGCGTCGAGGCGGTAGGCCAGCGTCAGGATGATGACGAGGCTGGCCAGCGCGAACGCGATGGCGGCGAGCATGACGCCGCCGAACGGGACCCCGGGGACGGCGAAGCCGAACGCGATGGCGAGGACGGCGCCGAGCGATGCGCCGGACGAGACGCCGAGCGTGGTGCCGTCGGCCAGGGGGTTCTTGAGGAGGCCCTGCATGGCGCCGCCGCAGACAGACAGCGCCGCCCCGACCAGCCCGGCGCAGAGCACGCGCGGCAGGCGCGTCCGCAGGATGATCGGGGCGGTCACGAGGTCCGTCTGCGGCTCGCCCCGCACGGCCCGCCACACCACGGCCACGACGTCGCCCGGCGGGATGGCGACAGAGCCGAGGCCGACGGCGAGGACCAGGACGAGGACCAGCAGGGCGGGCAGGACCACGACCGGCCAGCGCCGCGCGTGACCTGGTCCCGCGTGACCCTGCCGAACGTGACCCTGACGTGTGCCCACAGCCGAACTCCCCGCTCTCCTACCGCGTCGGCTCGGCCGGCCCGTCGGCGTAGACGAAGTCGTACAGCTTCTGCGCCCCGTCGGCCAGGCGCGGCCCGGGCCGGCTCAACTCGTCGCCGGTCAGGTTGAGGATGGCCCGGTTCTTGACGGCTGTGACGGATTCCCAGCCGGCCCGGCCCAGGATCGACTCGATTGGCGTCGGACCGTCGCCGAAGTACATGCCGACGGTCAGGATGTAGTCGGGGTTGCGCTGGATGACCTGTTCTTGGTCGACCTCGGCCCAACTGGAGAGGTCGGCGAAGACGTTGTCGAGCTGGAGGAGATGGCCGACCTCGTCCATGAACGAGCCGGACCCGGCTGCCCACAACCCGTATTCCAGCGGCGACACCTCGTAGTAGATCGTCTTGTGGGGGGTCGGGGCGACGGCCTGGGCCCGGGCCGCGAGGTCGGCGAACGTGGCCTGCATGTCGTCGATGACGGCCGCCGCGGCGTCCGCCCGGCCGGTCAGCGCGCCGATCAGCCTGATCGTGTCGTAGGTCTCCGCGATGGTCTGGGCGTCCGTCACGGCGACCGCGATCCCGGCGGCGGCCAACTGGTCGGCCTGCTCGGGGTCCTGGGCCATCGTGCCGACGATGACGAGGTCGGGTTGGAGCGCGATGATCTGCTCGATGTTCGTCTCGCTGCCGGAGTTGACGACGGCGACGGACTCGGCCTCGGCCGGGTAGTCGGCGTATTCGCCGCGGCCGACGACGTCGGCCCCGGCGCCGATGGCGTAGAGGATCTCGACGTCGGAGGCCGTCAGCGCGACGACCTTGGTCGCCGGGGCGTCGAGCGTCACGGTCCGTCCGGCCTGGTCTGTCACGCTGACGCCGGCGGCGCTGCCGGCGCCGCTCGTGACGCCGCCGTCGGGGGGTGTCGATTGGCAGCCGCCCAGGAGGGCGGCGGATAGGCCGATGGCGGCCACGAGGGGGGTCAGACGTCGTGTCATGGGGAATCTCTCTTTCCTCTGGAAAGACAACAAAGCGGCCCGCCGGACGACGGACCGCATTCCCAATCGCTGTTGCCCTCCCAGAACTCTTAACGCGCGAGTGGTCTAGAGGTCGCCACAGGCCGGTCTTCTGGCTGACGGATCATCGCCCCACCCCGGCCTTCCCAGTTTCCCAGTGGCGTTATCGGAGTGGCGCTCCCCGCTCACAGCGGCGGTACCGCACAGGTTTCACACCTGTTTCCCTCATGCCCGGATCGCTCCGGGACACCTGTGGCGCTGTTCAGTTGTGGGCCCAGCATAGGCCATGGGATGGGGCACCGTGGCCCAGTAGGAGACTCCCCCGCCTTGGCGAGGACCGAGCCCAGGCCGAGGTGTCAGGCTCCCCCGCCCTGGCGAGGAACGAGCCCAGGCGGGGGAACCTGATACCGCGGCCGACCCCACGCCCACCGGCCGAGGTATCTGACGTCGCCGCCCGGGCTCGTGCCTCGCCAGGGCCGCGGCATCAGACACCTCGGCCTCACTCCCAGGCCACGGGGCCGTTCAGCCGAACCAGCCCAGCAGCCACAGCAGCGTCAGGATGACGCCGGCGATGGCCAGCAGCGTGGCCAGGACCGCGAGGACGCGCTTGAGGGCCCCGCCGCGGCGGGGCCGATCCGCCTGCGCGGCGGGCGGCGAGGACGGCGAGACGGGCAGGGCGTAGGACGGCGGCCCGATGACGCGGCTGCCGGGCAGGTTGTCCCAGGAGTCGGGCGCGGGGGCGGCGGCGTGGTCGGGCCGGCCGGGCCCGTTCAGCCAGGCCGGGGCCACGCCGGTGGCCGGCCCGGTCGGCACGGGCGGCCCGAGCGCCCACGCCGGGGCGGGCCCGGCGTCTGCGGCAGGAGCCCGCCAGCGGCCCGACGCAGTGGTGTCGGACACCGCCGCCGCGGCGGCCGGGACCTCCGCCTGAGCCACGCGCCGCCGCGTCAGCGGCACGGTCTTCTCCTCGGCGGCGGGCAGCAGGATGGCCTCCTCCAGCCGGGTCAACGGCGATTCGGGGCTGGCGCCGCCGGCCAGGACCGGGCGCGACCCGGGCCGGAACCACGTGTCGGACAACCCCGGCAGCGTCGTCGTCAGGGTCGTCTGGCCGACGGGGTAGGCGGGCGCGGGCGCCGGGGTCCGGCTCGACGGGACGGGCCCGGGATAACTCGGCGCGACGGCGGCCGGGTACACGAGGCTGGCGGACGGCCCCTGGTAGGGCGAGGCGGGGACATAGCCGGGGGCGGGCGCCGCCGGCCTCACGCGGGGCGCCGGGTCGGCGGGCCAGGGCGGCGCGGCGGGGGCCGGGGGCTGGGCCCCGTAGGCGTAGGCGGTTGGGGGCGGGTACAGCGGGCCGGGCAGCGACAGGGTCGGCCGGGACACGCCCCCGCCCAGCCAGCCGGTCCCGCCGCGCAGGAGCGGGTCCGGCGTCACGGGCGGGGCGAACGGCCGCAGGTCCTTGGGGATGACGGGCTTGGCCCAGTCCTCCAGCGGCAGCGGCGCGGCCGCTGGGGCCGGGGTCTCCGGCGAGCGCGGCCACGCGCGCAGCGCGGCCTCCTTGAGGTGTCCCGTCGGGGAAGCCGGAGACTGCCCCGCCGCACTGGAGGGGGACTGTCGCGCCGGGCTGACCGGTCCACCGGCCACGGTCGTGCGGGCGGCGTCCGGGGCCACCGGGCCCACAGCCGCCGGCCCCGCCTTGCCGGGCGCGGGCGGCATGAGCGCGTCCGCGCTGGCCCCCCGCCACACCAGCGGCTGGTCCCCGTCCACCAACGCCGCCACCTCGTGACCATTCGTCACCGCCACCACGTCCGGCTGATCCACCGCCACCGGCTCGACTGGGGCAGGCTCGGTCACCGGCTCGGGCGGGGCAGGCTCGGCCACTGGCTCGGGCGCCACGGGCGCGGCCACGGACACTTCGGGCACTACCGGCGCAGGTACTACCGCCTCAGGCACTACCGGCTCAGCCGCCACCGGCTCAGGCACAACGATCTCGGGTCCGGGCTCGGGGGCCACGGCCACGGGCTCAACCACGGGCGCCTGCGCCACAGCCAGCCGTTGCCGCAGCGCCTCGCCCACCGCCGCCGTCGCGGCGGCGTCGTCACCCTCGTTCCAGTCCACGACCAGCGCCCACTCGCCACCCTCCGTGACCGCCCCGCGGACCAGAATCCCGGCGGGCGGGTCGGCGCTGACGGCCAGGCAGGCGGCGCGGCAGCGCTCGGCCGCGCCGGGCTCAGAGCGCAGGGACAGGGGCACGAGGTGGGCGGCGCCGAAGCCGGAGTCGTCCCAGTCCCAGACCCGCCAGACCTCGCCCAGCGGCCCGTCGCCCAGCCGGTCGACGAATTCGAAGCGCTCGCCCAGAGCTTCCCGGTACCCCGCCACGGGTCACCCCAGCCACTGCGGGGCTCGGGGGCTCAGATACGCCACGTCGACTCCTCGTGCATGGACAGTCTTCTGGGGGCAGGGAAGGCCAGCCGCTGGATGATGCAGGCCCATCCTACCCAGGCCAACCTAGGGCTCACATTGCCTGAAGGCGGCCTTGAGGGGGAGAATTGCACAGCGGCCGGCCCGGCGGCCGCCGGGCCGCCCCGAGCTCGGAGGCGCGAACCGGCCTGGCCCCACCGAACCCCCTCGACGGCTCCCCCCACCAGAACCGGGGTCGCGTCGCTCCACGGGCCGCCCACAGCCTCTCACGCGAAAGTTGCCCCCGCCACGAGCCCCCCGTGGGCGGTGGCGGGCCCGACCGCGGCGTATAATGAGACAGTGAGCCCGGCGCGAGGCGGCGAGCCCACGGCGGCACCCGCCCACGAGCATGGCCCGAGCTTCAGAGGAGTTCACTTGACCGAATCAACCGGTCCCACCACGCCCCCCAGCAGCCCGACAAGCGGCAACGACCAGCTTGTCTCCCACGTCGACGAAGGCAACTACGGCGCCGACGCCATCGTGGCCCTCAAGGGCCTTGAGGCCGTCCGCCAGACCCCCGGCATGTACATCGGCACGACCGGCGAGGGCGGCCTCCACCACCTGGTCTACGAGGTGGTCGACAACTCGGTCGACGAGGCCCTGGCCGGCTACGCCACCCACATCGACGTCCGCATCCTGGCCGACGGCGGCATCCGCGTGGTCGATGACGGCCGCGGCATCCCCGTGGCCGAGCACCCGACCGAGCACGTCTCCGCCCTGACGGTGGCGCTGACCGAACTCCACGCCGGCGGCAAGTTCTCCGGCTCCGGCTACAAGGTCTCCGGCGGCCTGCACGGCGTCGGCGTGTCGGTCGTCAACGCGCTGTCGGACCGCCTCGTCGCCACGGTCAAGCGTGACGGCCACGTCTGGCGCCAGTCCTACTCGCACGGCGGCGTCCCCGACGGCCCGGTCGTCCAGGGCGAGCCGACCGAGGGGACCGGGACGACGATCGAGTTCTGGCCCTCGCCGTCGGTGTTCGTGACGACCGTGTTCTCCTTCGAGACGCTGGCCACGCGGTTCCGCCAGATGGCGTTCCTGAACAAGGGCCTGACCATCGAGATCACGGACGAGCGGCCCGACTACGTCGACGACGACGGCGAACCCGTCCACGAGCTGTTCCGCTACGACCGCGGCCTGATCGACTACGTCCGCTACCTGGTGGGCCCGAAGGAACAGGTCAGCCCCGTGATCGACCTGGAGGACCAGAACGAGGAGGCCACGATGTCCCTCGAGGTCGCCATGCAGTGGTCGACCGGGTTCTCCGAGTCGGTCCAGACGTTCGCCAACACGATCAACACGCCCGAGGGCGGCACCCACGAGGAGGGCTTCCGGGCGGCGCTGACGAACACGGTCAACAAGTGGGGCCAGACGTGGGGGCTGATCAAGAAGCCCGAGGACCGCGTCTCCGGCGACGACATCCGCGAGGGCCTGACGGCGATCGTGTCCCTCAAGATCTCGCAGCCCCAGTTCGAGTCGCAGACGAAGATCAAGCTCGGTAACCCCGACGCCAAGTCGTTCGTCCAGCGGGTCGTCAACGACAAGCTGGGCGACTGGTTCGAGCAGAACCCGGCGGAGGGCAAGGACATCGTCCGCAAGGCGCAGGCGGCGGCCACGGCCCGGATCGCGGCCCGCAAGGCGCGCGACCTGGCCCGCTCCCGCAAGGGGCTCCTGGGCGGCGGCTCGCTGCCGGGCAAGCTGGCCGACTGCTCCTCGAACAACCCGGAGGAGTGCGAGGTCTTCATCGTCGAGGGCGACTCGGCCGGCGGCTCCGCCAAGGGCGGCCGCGACCCCCGCGTCCAGGCCATCCTGCCGATCCGCGGCAAGATCCTGAACGTCGAGAAGGCCCGCCTCGACAAGATCCTCCAGAACAAGGAGGTCGAGGCGATCATCAACGCGCTGGGCACGGGCGTCCAGGAGGAGTTCGACATCGCCAAGCTGCGCTACCACAAGATCGTCCTGATGGCCGACGCCGACGTCGACGGCGCCCACATCCAGACGCTGCTGCTGACGCTCCTGTTCCGCTTCATGCGGCCCCTCATCGACGCCGGTCACGTATACCTGGCCCAGCCGCCGCTGTTCCGGATCCGCTGGACGAACGCCCCGCACGAGCTGGCGTACAACGACGCCGAACGGGACAAGCTGCGCGACGAGGGCCTGGCGGCGGGCAAGAAGCTGCCGCAGGTCAACCCGATCCAGCGCTACAAGGGCCTGGGCGAGATGGACGCCTCGGACCTCTGGGAGACGACGATGGACCCGCAGGGCCGCATCCTGCTCCAGGTCTCGACCGGCGACGCCGCCGCGGCCAGCGAGACGTTCTCGCTCCTGATGGGCGAAGAGGTCGAGCCACGCCGCCACTTCATCCAGCGCAACGCGAAGGACGTCCGGTTCCTTGATATCTAGTCCGACCCGGCCGAGGCGTCCGATACCGCGGCCTCTGACACCTCGGCCCATCCACTTCACCACACCACACCAGACAGGACTGATCCATGGCTGACGATCCGACCGTGACGGAGACGGAGGAGGCGCCCGTCGAGGGCGCGGACAACAACGAGTTGGCCGGCAACGCGGAGGGGCGCGTCGAACCGGTCGACCTCGACACGTCGATCCGCCACGCGTACCTGGACTACGCGATGTCCGTCATCGTGGGCCGGGCGCTGCCCGACGTCCGCGACGGCCTCAAGCCGGTCCACCGCCGGGTCATCTACGCCATGTTCGACGGCGGCTACCGCCCGGACCGGGGCTGGAACAAGTGCTCGCGCGTCGTCGGCGAGGTCATGGGCCTGTACCACCCCCACGGCGACACGGCGATCTACGACACCCTGGTCCGCCTGGCCCAGCCGTGGGTGATGCGCGCGCCGCTCGTGTCCGGCCAGGGCAACTTCGGCTCGGCCGGCAACGACAAGGCGGCCGCCATGCGGTACACGGAGTGCAAGATGGCGCC
>JAISTC010000082.1 GCA_031272805.1 Propionibacteriaceae bacterium | reverse complement strand
TCGGCCTTGGTGCCGGTTCGGGGGCGGCTACTGTGGTCTTATGTATGCGCGTACTCCTGCCTGTCGGGCCGGAGTCTTGACGTTGGGGGATGGCCAAGGACTGGCTTGGGAGGAGTCCGGGAATCCTGCGGGCATCCCCGCACTCTTCCTGCACGGAGGACCCGGCAGTGGGCTCGGGCAGCGCGGGTATGTCCAGAGTTTCGACCCGGTCCGGTACCGGGTCATCGGCTTCGACCAGCGGGGCTGTGGCCGTTCGTGGCCGCTGGCGACAGATCCGGCGCATGATCTGTCCGCCAACACCACACCGCGTTTGATCGCCGATATCGAGGAGTTGCGCGCCCACCTGGGTATTGCGTCATGGCTTGTCAGCGGGGTGTCTTGGGGGACGACACTGGCCCTCGCCTACGCGCTGGCCCACCCGGCCAGGGTGCGAGGGCTCATCTTGGTGGCCGTCACCACGACCAGCCGGCGCGAGGTCGACTGGATCACGGAGGGTGTCGGCGCGGTCTTCCCCGAGGCGTGGGACCGCCTGGCGTCGCACGCCGAACACGCCGGCATCGGCTACCAGCGGGGTGGCGGGCGCCTGGTCGAGGCGTATCGCCGGCTGCTGGTCGGCTCGGACCCGGCGGTGCGGGCGGCCGCGGCGGCCGAGTGGATGCTCTGGGAAGCCACCCATGTGTCCCTGGCGGCCGGCGGCGTCCACGCTGACCCGCGGCCCCCGGAGGCCCAGCAGGTCTGCGCCACGCTCGTGACCCACTACTGGTCGCACGACGGGTTCTGCCAGCCGCCCATCCTCCAGAGGGTGGGCGAGATCGCCCATCTGCCCGCCGTCCTGATCCACGGGCGGTCGGACATCTCCAGTCCCGCGCTCACCGCATGGGAACTGCAGCGGCGCTGGCCGGGCAGCGAATTGATCGTCGACGCGGGGTCCGGGCACGGCAGCACGGCCATGGCCGAGATCTGGTGCTCGGCGACCGACCGGTTCGCCCAGGAGCGGCCGGCTGAGGGGCCGGAGACAGGGCCAGGCGAGGGTGCCCAAGTGTGACAAAAGGAACCGTCCCCAATGTCACACCCGCGGCGGGCAGCGTGGCGAGGGACCGGGTTAGCGGACGCCCTTGATGCGCCAGGCGATCAGGCCGCTGATGATGGTGCCGACGGCTCCCGCCGCGAACAGGGCGCCGTAGCCGCCGGTCAGCGCGATGATGCCGCCGCCCAGGGCCGGGGACAGCAGTTCGGCGCCGGAGCCGGCCACGGCCAGGACGGCCAGGTCGCGGCCCTGGCGGCGGCGGTCGGGCAGGACGAGCGACATCAGCGCCAGGTCGACCGCCATGTACACGCCGAACGCGATGCCCCCCGCCACCGTGTACAGGACGATGCCGGTCCAGGTCGGCAGGAACAGCGGGAACAGCAGTGACAGGCCCATGCCGACCGACGCGACAACGACGTACAGCTTGTGGCGGCGGTACCGGTCGGCCAGGTAGCCGAAGAGGACGGACGTCGGCACCCACACCGCCACGTTGATCGTCAGCGCGACGGTCGTGCCGTGGGCCGCGTCGTGGCGGGGGAGGTCGTCGAGGCCGATGTAGTCGGAGAAGATGTAGTACGTGTAGTTGCTGATCAACAGCACCGACAAGAAGAAGAGCGCGCCGGAGAAGAACGCCAGCCGGAAGTCACGGTCGCGGAAGCCTTCGAAGACCGCGAGCAGGCGGCGGCCGAAGACCGGCTCGCGGGGCAGGTCCGGAGCGACCGGCGATGGGCCCTCGGGGGCGCCGAGGACGAACGCGAGGGTGAGGACGACGAGGGCCGCGGCCAGGACCAGGTGGCCGGCCCGGGGGCCCAGGTTGGCCGCCAGGTTGAGTCCGGCCACGAGGCCGAGTGGGGTCGCCAAGCCGATGATGGACGACGCCAAGCCGCGGCGGGCCGGGGGGACCCGGTCGGGCAGCACGGCTGTAATCGCCGCCTGGTAGAGGTTCAGGGTGAACCAGAGCAGGGCGCAGCCCAGGCCGAGGAACACGACGCCATAGGCGGGGCGGAAGGCCAGCAGGAGGACGGCGGCGGCGGCCAGGGCTGAGCCGACCAGCCACGGCGTCCGGCGGCCGAAACGGCTCCGCGTCCGGTCGGACAGCGCCCCGCCCAGCGGCAGCGCCACGATCGAGGCGACGGACAACAGCGTCGTGATGATCGCCAGGCGCTCGATCTTGCGGGCCGGGTCGACGGCCTCCAGGCTGGCGGGCAGGTAGATGTTCTGGACGGCGTTGTAGATCGCGTAGAGCGCGCCCGTCGCCGGCAGGATCAAGGCCAGCAGGCGGGTCTGGCCGACCCTCGCGCCCAGCGTCGCGTCGGTCATCGGGGGAACCTTCGGAATGAGAGTAGGTGGACTGGCGAGTTGGGGGCCAGACTAGCGCGTCGGGTCAGGCCGGGACGCGGGCGATCAATTCGCCTTCCGGCAGGCCGAAGAACGCGGCCGGGTGGCGGGACCAGACCTTCAGTTCCTCGGCCAGGGAGTGGAGTTCGGCCTTGGTCGCGACCTTGGCCTGGACGGCCTGGCGGACGAACGAGGGGGAGGTCAGCCGGTCGGCCCACGCCTCGGTGTAGAGCTGGATGCCCGTCACGCCGGGGAACGTGGCGACGCTGGCCTGGTGGCGGATGTCCGTCAGGCCCGCCAGTTGGGCGATCTCGATGAGGCGGCGGGCGACACGGAGGTCGACGCCCCGGGCTTCGCCCAAGGCCAGGAAGATGCGTTGCCAGGATGGCCACGCCGTCGTCGCCGGGTGCCAGCCGACGCAGCCGTAGTCCGCGTCCTGCGACGCCACGATCCCGCCCGGCTTGACGAGGCGGGCGGCCGCCTGGAGCGCGGCCACGGGGTCCGGCACGCGCTGGAGCACCTGGTGGAAGAACGCGACGTCGAACGAGGCGGGCGGCAGGTCGAGGCGGTGGAGGTCGCCGACCATGAACGTCAGGTTGTCCGGCAGGGGTTGGACCGTGCGGGCGTAGTCGATGAGCGGCGGGCGGAGGTCGACGCCGACGACCCGGCCGGGCGCGACCGCCTGGGCCAGCCCCCGCGTGATCCAGCCCTCGCCGCAGCCCAGGTCGATGAGCGAGTCGCCGGGCTTCAGGTGGGGGAGGAGGAAGCCCGCGGCGCTCTCGACCGTGTAGGCGCGGTAGGCGGCCCAGACCGCCGGACTGTGGCGGACCTCACCATGGCGATCACTCACGGCCCAGCATCCTAGCGGGGCTGCGTGAAGGCGCCGGCCAACCGCGGTTGCCTGTCCGCCAGTCAGACGAGCGCCGCCAGGAGTTCCAGGATGTGCTGGTACGGCTGGCCGGTGGCGCGGGTCAGTCCCAGCTCGCAGGTCCGGTTGCAGCTGGCGTGGGCCGCGCTGGCGAGGGCCTTGACCTCGGCGGCCTCGGCGGCCGTGGCGGCGGCGGTCAGCTCGGGGTGGAGGAGGCCGCGGTCGCCCGCGAACGCGCAACAGCCGTTGGCGATGGGGACGTGGACCTGCTCGGCCACGGCGTGGGCCACGGCCACGAGGTCGTCGCGCAGGCCGAGGTGGCTGGCCGAACACGTCACGTGGAGCGTCACGGACGGCAGTTTCGGATGGTCGGCCAGGGCCGGGAGGAGGTGGCGGGCCGTGAACGTGACGGCGTCGAGGACCTCGATCTGCGGGCCGGTCCAGTCGGCGAGCAGGTGGCGGAAGCCCTCCGTGCAGCTCGAGGCGTCGCAGACGGCGACGCGGCGGCCCTGGTCCGTGGCCGCCGCGAGGCCCGGCAGGACCCGCTCGGCCATGGCGGCGTGGCCAGGGGCGATGCCCTTGGAGCTCCAGACCGTGCCACAGCACCAGCCGTCGATGCCGGGCGGCACGATGAGCGTGACCCCGGCCGCCGCGCAAAGGCGCTCGAACGCGGCCTGGACGCCCATCCCCGCCGCGGGGCCGAACATCCGGTTGACGCAGGCGGGCAGGTAGACCGCCGTCACGCCCTCTCGCCCGGCCGGGGCCGGGGCGGCCGTCGGCCCGGGCGGCGCCGGGCGTGACCGCCGCGCCCCGCCGCCGGGCAGCTCCGCCGACAACAGCGGCAACGTGTCCTTCGACAGGACCGTGCGGCCGAGCCGGTTGGCGGCGCGGACGAGGGGTCCGGCCGGCGTGTGGGCGACGTCGAGCGCGGCGCTGGCGGCGGTCGTGACCTTGTCCCAATGGCGGGCCGCCACCGTCCAGACTGCGGACACCGAGGGCGCCACCTGCGCCCGCCGGAAGCGCTTGACCAACTGGGCCGTGTCGATGCCGAGCGGGCAGTTGAGCGCGCAGAGCGCGTCGACGGCGCAGGTCTGGACGCCGTCGTAGCGGTAGCGGCGGGCCAGGTCGAACGCCCGGTCACGCTCACCCGCGGCGGCGGCGGCCGCGATCTCGCGCCGGACGGCGATGCGCTGGCGCGGCGTCAGAGTGAGATCCCGCGCCGGGCAGACCGGCTCGCAGTAGCCGCACTCGACGCAGCGGTCGACCAGCGGGTCGACGGCCACGGGCGCCTTGATGTGCTTCAGGTGGAGTTCGGGGTCGTCGGTCAGGACGACGTTGTCGTTCAGGAGGCCGCGCGGGTCGATCAGGTCCTTGACGGCCCGCATGACCTCGGTCAGCTCGCGCCCCCACTGCCGCTCCACGAACGGCGCCATGACCCGGCCCGTACCGTGTTCGGCCTTGAGGGAGCCGGCATAGCCGAGGACCACGCCGACCATCGCCTCCGTGAAGTCGCGGTAGCGGCCGAGCGCGGCGGCGTCCTCGAAGCGGTCCGTCAACATGAAATGGATATTGCCGTCCTTGGCGTGGCCGAAGATGACGGCGTCGCGGTACTGGTAGGCGTCGAACAGGCCCGCCAGGTCCGTACAGGCGGCGGCCAGCGAGGCGACCGGGACGACGACGTCTTCCAGCAGCGCGGTCGTGCCGGGCGGGCGGGCCCCGGCCACGGCGGTGTACAGGCCGTTGCGCAGCGCCCAGAGATCCTGGCGCAGCGCCGGGTCGGCGGTCAGAGTGACAGGCTGCCGGACCGGGAGGTCCGCCAGGACGGGTTGGGCGGCCGTCACGATCGCCGTCAGCTCGTCCGCCGTCGTCGCCTGGAACTCCACCAGCAGCGCGGCCTGGTCGGCGACGTGGAGGTCCCGGATGACGGCCGGCGTCCCGGCCAGCGCCTGGCCGACGCGCAGCGCTGTCGCGTCCATCAGTTCGAGCGTCGCCGCCCCGGCCGCCACCAGCCCGGGGAGCGCGGAGTTGGCGGCCAGGAGGTTGTCGAAGACGACGAGCGCGGTCTGGACGTGGCTCCGGACCGGGACCGTGCGGAACGTGGCCGAGGCGATGAAGCCGAGCGTGCCCTCGGAACCGATCAGGAGGTGGGCGAGGATGTCGACCGGGCGGGTGAAGTCCGTGAACGAGTTGAGGCCGTAGCCCATCGTGTTCTTCATCGAGAACTGCTGGCGGATCGTGGCGACCGACGCTGGGTTGCCCGTCACGCGGTCGCGGAGCTGGGCGAGGCCGGCGTAGACCGCGGGCTCGGCCAGCCGGAGCCGCTCGTCCGCGTCGGGGGCGCCCGTGTCGAGGACGGTCCCAGAAGGCAGGACGACGACCAGCGAATCGAGGGTCCGGTACGTGTTCTCGGTCGTCCCACAGGCCATGCCGGACGAGTTGTTGGCGACCACGCCGCCGACCGTGCAGGCCCGCGCGCTGGCCGGGTCGGGGCCGAGCTTACGGCCGTAGGGGGCGAGGTGCGCGTTGACCCGGTCGACCGTGACGCCCGGTTCGACCCGGACCCTGGCCCCGCCGTCGAGGACCGCGACGCCCTGGAAGCGGGCGCGCACGTCGACCAGGAGCCGGTCCGTGCCCGCCTGGCCGGACAACGACGTGCCGCCGGAGCGGAACGTCAGGCCGGTGCCGGCGGCCGCCGCGGCACGGAGGAGGCGGGCCACGTCCTCGGCCGAGCGGGGCCGGGCCACGGCCTGGGGCAGGAGGAGGAAGTGGGAGGCGTCGTGGGCGGCGGCGCGGCGGTCGAACTCGGCCGTGCGGACGGTACCGGCGACGCCGGCGGCGGCCAGCGCCTCGGCCAGGGGAGTGGGGCTCATGGGGCCGAAGCTACCCCACAGCGCTGGGCGGCGCTACAGTGTGGGCCAGACTCCTTCAGCACATCTCGCAACGCCGCAGAGAAAGGCCCCGTCATGGATCCCACCACCACCGGTCTCGTCCTCATCGAGTTCCAGAACGACTTCGTCACGGAGGGCGGGAGTCTCCACGACGCCGTCGCCGGCGTGATGGCGTCCACCGGGATGCTCGGCCACGCCGTGGCCGCCGCCGACGCCGTCCGCGCCGCCGGCGGCACGGTCCTCTACCAGCCCATCGTCTTCGCCCCCGGCTACAACGAGATCACCGCCCACCCGTACGGCATCCTGGCCGGCGTCGTGGCGTCCAACTCGTTCGTCAAGGGCGGCTGGGGCGCGGAGATCGCCGCGCCGATCGCGCCCCAGGAGGGCGACATCATCCTCGAGGGCAAGCGCGGCCTCGACGCCTTCGCCTCGGCCAACATCGACTTCGTCCTCCGGTCCAAGGGCATCCAGACCGTCGTCCTGGCCGGGTTCCTGACCAACTGCTGCGTCGAGTCGAGCATGCGGACGGCGTACGAGAAGGGCTTCGAGGTCATCACCCTGACCGACGCCGTCGCGGCCACCAGCCAGGAGGAACACGACAACGCGATCAAGTACGACTACCCCATGTTCTCCAAGCCGATGACCACGGCCGAGTTCATCGATGCTCTCAAGGGGGCCACGGTCGCCGACACCAGCCGCGGCTACTAGGGGCCGCCTGACGTTGTTCGGACGATAATTCCGGCGAGCGTGACGTCCATTCCACAGAATTGAAGCCTGGGCTCTTGCTTTGTTAGCCTGGAATGGCGCCTCACTGGGAGTGAGGCCGGAATGTCGTTCAATTCATCGCAGCGGGGTATTCGGCTGCTGTCGACCGGGCTGGCGGCCGTGCTGGCGCTCGGCGTGGTCGTTGCCCTCGACGCCACCGAGACGCTGGCGCCGCCCGCCGAGGGCGCCGACTGCAGCCCGCGCTCGTTCAGCAGCGTGGCCGAGGCCGTCGCCTGGGGCGTGCAATGCCCCGGCCACCCCTTCTCCCTGCCCGGCCAGTCCGCGCCGCCCAACCCCTACTCCGGGCAGTCCCGCTTCTACGGCGCCGACAAGTACAAGGCCACGTCGAATGCCGCCTACCCCTGGATCGTCCTCGGCATCCACACCGCCGGCACGGGCGCCTTCGCCGGCGCCTACTGGGACGCCGAGGTCTTCGGCGACATCCTCGGCGACGGCGGCAACGACTACCTCCTGACGACGCTCCGCAGCGTCGTCCAGATGCCCTTCGACACGGGCCCGACCGCCGCCACCCACACGTCGTGGGTCAACGGCTCGCCCGGCGTCCGCTGGGTCCACTCCAACGTGCCCGTCTCCAACTACGGCGGCGGCGCACCGGGCCTGGATGGCGGGCCGCTGTGGTCGGACAACACGTACGTCGGCCGGCCCGAGGGCCAGCGCCGCACCCAGGAGATCCTGGCCAACCACCAGATCCTGGGCGAGGGCACGGACACGAACGACGTCCGCTGGTACCTCAACAACCCCTACCTGAACTCGCTGCCCGCCGACTTCCAGTGCCTCCTGGGCGACGCCCAGGTGCGGACCCGCGCCTACGAGTACTCCGACGCCCGCGGCTCCTCGCCCGCCGGGACCGGCAACACGGGCTCCAACTACACGACCAACGCCAAGGCGTACCCCGTGACCCACGACAAGGTCTTCATCCTGTCCTTGGAGGAGGCGACGTACCGGGGGGTCGGCGGGATGCCGAACGGCGACAACGCCAAGGGCCGCAACAACGGGCCGTACTCGATGGAGGTCGCCAGCACGGATGTGGCGGCCGTCCGCATCAACGGCAACCACCCCGTGTTCTTCGGCGAGCTGCCCGGCTGGCAGGGCTCCTTCCCGATCGCGCTGGGCGACGAGTTCCGCGCCCACAACGAGCCGGGCATCACGGCCGACCGCTACTGGCTGCGCTCGCCGGGCGAGGGCGGCGCCAACCTCTGGACGGGCTACACGGCCTCGGTCAACCTCAACGGCATCGTCGACAACGACCAGATCGACCAGTCGCTCGGCGTCCGCCCCACCGTGGTCGTCAACGGCGGCAAGCTGCGCTCGGGCGCCTGCGGCCAGGTGCCGGGGCCCCAGCCGCCCGTCCAGCCGACCCAGCCGCCGGTGGTCCCAACCCAGCCGCCGGTGGTGCCGCCCGCGCCGGGGCCGGCGCCGTCGGTCACGAAGACGCTGCGCCAGGATTCGGCCAATCCGCTGGTCAAGGTGACGGACGAGGCCACGTACGTGATCGACGTCACGCTGCCCGCCGGCCCCGACGTCATGTACCACTACGCGGCCGGCGAGTTCAAGGTCTCCGACACGCTGCCGGCGGGCCAGATCGAGGTCGACCCGTCACGCCCGGTGACGGTCACCGTGTTGCCGTCGGGCTTGGACGGCAGCGGGCTAGGGACGGTCGTGGCGGCCGGCCAGGTCTTCTCGTTCACGACGTCGGCCGCCAACTTCGCGCTCGCGCCGACGGCCCAGGGGCTCCACATCGAGTTGCCCGTCCGGCGGTTGGCCACGGCGCCGTCGGGGACCGTGTCGAACCAGGCGGTCCTCGAGTTCACCCGGGACGGCGCGGCCGGGTCGGCGGCCGGCCGCGACGACACCCTCCGCATCGACAACCCGGCTCCGCCACCCCCGCCCCCGCCGCCGCCCGCCACGACCGAGCCGGCGCCGTCGCCCTCCCCGTCGCCCTCGCCGACGGCCCCGGCCGGCCGGCCGGCCCTGGCGCTGGAGAAGACGGCGGTGGTCACGAGCGGGGGAGTGCCGACACCGGACAACAAAATCCACCAGGCCGGCGATGAAATCCATTACAGCTTTGCCGTGACGAACTCCGGGAATGTCACGCTGGCGAATGTGCGCGTGGCCGACCCGTTATTCCCCAGCCTGAATTGCGTCATCGCGCAACTGGCGCCCGGCGCGACCGACCGGTCCTGCACGGCGGCGTACCGCGTGACCCAGGCGGACGTCGACTCCGGCCGCGTCCACAACGTGGCCACCGCCACCGGCACGCCGCCGGCCGGCCCGCCCGTCAACGCCTCCGACGACCACACGGCCGACGCGGCCGGCGGCCCGGCCGTCGACCTGGCCAAGACCGCAGCCGTCAGCGACGCCGCCGGGACGCCGGCCCCCGACAACCAGGCGCACTCCGTCGGCGACAGGATCACCTACACGTTCGCCGTCACCAACACGGGCAACCGGACGCTGACCAACGTCACCGTGACCGACCCGAAGTTCCCGGCGCTCCGCTGCGTCCTGCCGAGCCTGGCGCCGGGCGTGACGGACCTGAGTTGCACGGCCACGCACACCGTCACGGCCGCCGACCTGGCCGCCGGGCAGATCGCCAACACGGCGGCCGTGCAGGCGAAGCCGCCGTCCGGGCCCGACGTCTCGGACACGGCCTCCGCCGACGTCCCGGCGGGGCCCCTGCCCCGCCCGGCGCTGGAACTGACGAAGACGGCCGTCGTCACGAGCGCCGCCGGGGCGGCGTACGGGGACGGGCGGATGCGGGCCGTGGGCGACCAGGTCCGCTACACGTTCGCGGTCACCAACACGGGCAACGTGCCGCTGGCCGGCGTGACCGTGACCGACCCGATGTTCCCGGCGCTGCGCTGCACGGTGGCGACCCTGGCGCCCGGCGCGACCGACCGGAGCTGCACAGCCCGCCACGCCGTGACCCAGGCCGACCTCGACGCCGGGCAGGTGTTCAACACGGCGGCCGCCACGGCCACGCCGCCGCCCGGCCCGGGCGGCCAGCCGGGAGGGCCGGTGGAGGACACGGACGACGTCACGGTGCCCGCGGCCGACGCGCCGGGGTTGAGCCTGGCCAAGACGGCGACCGTGGCGGACAGCGCCGGCCGCCCGTCGCCCGACGGCCGGGTCCACGCCGCGGGCGACCGGATCACCTATACGTTCACGGTCACGAACACGGGCAACCAGACGCTGACCAACGTGACCGTGGCGGACCCGAAGTTCCCAAGCCTGACCTGCGCGATCCCTGCCCTCGCCCCAGGAGACAGCAATGCCAGTTGCCACGTCACGGCGACCGCCAGCCAGGCGGACGTCGACGCCGGGAGCATCCCGAACACGGCGACGGCGACGGGGCAGCCCCCGGCCGGCCCGCCGGTCAGCGGGGACGGCGGGGTCACGGTCGGGGTCGACGCGCGCCCGGGCGTCGCCGTGGTCAAGACGGCCAGCGTGGCGGACGCGGCCGGGGCCGAGCGGGCCGACGGCCAGATGCACGCCGTCGGCGACCGGATCACGTACACGTTCGCGGTCACGAACACGGGCAACCAGACGCTGGCGAACGTGACGGTCAGCGACCCGAAGCTGCCGGGCCTGGCCTGTGCCATCCCGTCCCTGGCGCCCAAGGCGACCGACCGGACCTGTACGGCGGTGTACACCGTGACCCAGGCCGACCTCGACGCGGGCCAGGTCCACAACGTCGCCACGGCGACCGGCCAGCCGCCCTCCGGACCGCCCGTGACGGGCGGCGGCGACAACACCGTGACGGCCGAGCAGGCGCCGAAGTTGGCCCTGGAGAAGCGGGCCGGCGTGACCGACGCGGCGGGCGCGGTCCGGCCCGACGGGAAGATGCACGCCGTCGGCGACCGGATCACGTACACGTTCCACGTCACGAACCAGGGCAACGCGCCCGCCGTCAACGTCACCGTGACCGACCCGATGTTCCCCGCGCTGGCCTGCGTCATCCCGGAGCTCCAGCCGGGGACGGCCGACGCCTCCTGCACGGCCACCCACACGGTGACGCAGGCCGACCTCGACGCCGGCCACGTCCACAACACTGCGGCGGTGACCGGCCAGACCCCGGGCGGGCCGCCCGTCAGCGGCAGCGACGACACCACGGTCGACGCGGACGGCCAGCCGGGGTTGACGGTGGTCAAGACCGGCACCGTGCGCGACCCGGCCGGGGCGCCGTACGCCGACAACCGGATGCACGCCGTTGGCGACACGATCGAGTTCCGCTTCGCCGTGCGCAACACGGGCAACCAGACGCTGGCGAACGTGACCGTGACCGACCCCAAGTTCCCGTCGCTCCACTGCGTCGTGCCGGAGCTGGCGCCGGGCCAGTCCGACGACTCGTGTACGGCCACGTACAGCGTGACGCAGGCGGACCTCGACGCGGGCACCGTCCACAATGTCGCCACGGCGACGGGGACGCCGCCCTCGGGCGGGCCGGCGGGCGGCGGTGGCGGCGTCGACGTGCCGGGCGAGCCGGCCGCCGCGGTCGAGCTGGTCAAGCAGGCTGCCGTGGCGGACGCCGCCGGGACGCCCGCCCCCGACAACCAGGCCCACGCCGCGGGCGACCGCATCACGTACACGTTCGCCGTCACGAACAGGGGCAACCAGACGCTGGCGAACGTGCGGATTGCCGACCCCAAGTTCCCGGCGCTGAGCTGCGTCATCCCGACGCTGGCGCCCGGCGCGACGGACCGGAGCTGCACGGCCGGGTACTCCGTGACGGCGGCCGACCTGGCCGCGGGCCACGTCGCCAACACGGCCGTCGCGACCGCCACGCCGCCGTCGGGGCCGGACGTCCGCGACGAGTCGTCGACCGACGTCCCGGCCGGGCCCCACCCGGCCCCCGGCGTCACGCTCGACAAGACCTCGACCGTCACGAGCGCCGGCGGGCGGCCCTACGGCGACGGGCAGATGCGGGCGGTGGGCGACATCATCCTCTACACGTTCGCCGTCACAAACACGGGCAACGTGGCGCTGGCCGACGTGACCGTGACCGACCCGATGTTCCCGGGGTTCCGCTGCGTCGTGCCGGCCCTGGCGGTCGGCGCGACCGACCGGACGTGTGTGGCCCGCCACAGCGTGACGCAGGCGGACCTCGACGCCGGGCAGGTCCACAACACCGCCGCGGTCACGGCCACACCGCCGGGCGGTGGCGGCGGCGGAGGCGGCGGGGGCGGTGATCCGTCCGGTCCGGCCGGGCCGCCCGTGGGCGACACGGACGAGGAGACGGTCACGACCGCCGACCGGCCGGGCCTGACGGTCGAGAAGACGGCGACCGTGACGGACGCGGCCGGGGCGCTCTACCCGGACGGCCGGGTCCACGCGCCGGGCGACCGGCTCCGCTACACGTTCACGGTCACGAACACCGGCAACCAGACGCTGGCGAACGTGACGGTGGCGGACCCCAAGTTCCCCGCCCTCAACTGCGTCATCCCGAAGCTGGCGCCGGGGGCGAAGGACGCGCGCTGCACGGTCACGGGGACCGTGACGCAGGCCGACCTCGACGCCGGCACCATCCACAACACGGCCACCGTCACGGGCACGCCGCCGGCCGGCCCAGCGGTGACGGGCGGGGGCGACAACACGGTCGACGTGGTGGGCCAGCCGGGCCTCAGCGTCGTCAAGACGGCCGTGGTGACGAGCGCCGACGGCTTCCCGCGGGCCGACGGCCGGCTGCACGAGGCGGGCGACCGCGTCCGCTACACGTTCGCCGTCACGAACACGGGCAACCAGACGCTGACGCAGGTCAGCGTGGCCGATCCGATGTTCCCGGCCTGGACCTGCGTCATCCCGACGCTGGCGCCCGGCAGCACGGACCAGACCTGCTCGGCCGAGGCCACGGCGACGCAGGCCGACCTCGACGCGGGCGGCCTCCAGAACACGGCCACGGTCACGGGCACCCCGCCGGGCGGTGGCCCGCCGGTCAGCGGCGGCGGCGACAACTTTGTCCCGGCCGACGACGGGGCGGGCCTGGACCTGGTCAAACAGGCCACCCCGACCGACGCCACGGGCCTGCCGTATCCCGACGGGCGCATCCACGCCGCGGGCGACCGGGTCGAGTACGTCTTCCGGGTGACCAACACGGGCCACCAGACGCTGACCAACGTCACGGTCACCGACCCCCGGTTCCCGGGCCTGGCCTGCGTCCTGCCGTCGTTGGCGCCGGGCGTGACCGACAGCTCCTGCACGGCGTCGCACACGGTCACGGCGGCCGACGTGGCGGCCGGCCACGTCGCCAACCAGGCCACGGTCGTGGGAACGCCGCCCAGCGGCGGAGGGAGCGGCAGCCCGGGCGGCGGGGGAGCGCCAGGCGGTGGCGGCCAACGCCCGCCGGTCGGCGACACCAGCGACGTCGACGTGCCCGTCGCCCCAGGGGCGTCGGCCGGCCCCAGCCCCAGCCCGACCAGGCCGGCGCCGTCAACCCCAGGCTGGCCAGGCGCCTCCCCGACGGCCCCGACCGGCCCCACGTCCAGCCCCACTCCGACGCGGGGCCCCAGCCAACCGGCAGGCCCCAGCCAACCCGCGCCACCGAGCCCACCGGGCGGTCCCACTCGGTCGGCCGCGGCGATCCAACCCGGCGGTCCCAGCGCCCCCGTGACGCCACCAGCGGCGCCCTCGGCGCCATCGGCCAGCGGGTCCACCGGAGCGGGCGGGGGCGGCGGCCCGACCGCGACCGAGAACCCCGGTGGGGGACAAGCCCCGTCGGGAGCGGCCCCGAGCCGCCCCGGTGGGGGACAGGCACCGCCAGGAGGCAACCAGGACGGCCCGAGTGGGGGAGCGGCCCACCCGGCCGTGACCCCAACGCCCCCAGGTTGGAACCAGCCGAAGCCCGACCCGCCGAAGCCTCCCTTGGGCAACACCGGCTCCGGCGTGCCGTTCGCCGTCCTGCTCCTGTCCCTGGCACTGATCGCCGCCGGCCTATGGCTGGTCCGCCGCAGAACCTGAGAGGGCCGCGGCATCTGACGCCGCCGCCCGGGCTCCTTCGTCGCCAAGGCCGCGGCATCAGACGCCTCGGCCTGGGAAAGATCCCGGCTTTCGCCAGGATGACAGTTGCGCTTAGTTTGTATAGACTCCTAACAAATAGTTCGGCGTAGAACGAAGGACACCATGAGTTACGGGGTAGTGCGGCCGGTCAAGGCGGTCGTGTTGGCGGCGGGTCACGACGAGGCGACGCGGCGGTTGCTGCTCCAGCCGCTGGCGACATCGACCGTCATCGAGCAGACGTTGGCGACCGTGACGCAGGTCGTGCCGAAGGCCGACGTCACGGTGGTCGTGGCGGAGCACGACTCGGCCGTGCGCGACCTGCTGGGGGAGAGCTGGCACTGCGTCGTCCAGACCGTCCAAGCCGGGACCGGCGACGCCGTGCGCTGCGCGCGGTTCGAGCTGGAGGGCTTCGACGGCGACGTCCTCATCGCCTACGGCGACACGCCGCTCCTCAGCGCGGCCTCGCTCAAGGGCCTCCTCAACCGCCACCGCCTGAAGGACGCCCAGTTCTCCCTGCTGACGGCCCACGTCACCGACGCGGGCGAGTACGGCCGGATCGTCCGCGCCGCCGACGGCCGCATCCAGGAGATCCTGGAGGCCACCGACAGTCCGGCCGACGCCGCCACGGCGCCCGCCGAGATCAACGTCGGCGCCTACGTCGTCGACAACGCGGTCCTGATCTCCGAGCTCGACGCCATGGCCGCCAACGGCGAGCACCGCCTGACCGAGCTGGCCGAGCGCCTGATCGGCCAGGGCCGCGGGGTCGCCTCCTACGCCATCGTGGACGAGGACGAGGTCCAGGGCATCAACACGGCCGAGGAGCTCCAGAAGGCCGCCGACATCGTCCTCAAGCGCCTGTTCGCGCCGCAGCACGCCATCGAGACCGGCGAGATCGCCTTCGGCACGGGCGGCTGGCGCGCCATCATCGGCGAGGGCTTCACGATCCACAACGTCCGCCGCCTCTGCCAGGCCATCGCCAACGAGGTCACGCGGACCGGCCGCGAGTCGCTCGGCGTCGTCATCGGCGGCGATCGCCGCTTCCTCTCCGCCGAGTCTGTCGAGGCCGCGGCCGAGGTGTTCGCGGGGAACAACATCCCCGTCCAGGTCTTGCCCGGCGACGTGCCGACGCCCCTCGTGACGTTCGCGGCGCCCCACCTCGGCTCGGCCTACGGCCTCGTCTTCACGGCCTCCCACAACCCGCCGCAGTGGAATGGCCTCAAGGTCTTCCGGGCCGACGGCTCGCTGCCGCTGGAGGACGAGACCAACCGCTACGAGGACGAGGCCAACAGCCTCTCCCAGGCCGACGTCATCGCCCTCGACCTGGGAGTCGCCCGCCGCGTCGGCCTCGTCACGGACATCGACCTGACAAGCGCGTACGTCGACGCCGTCGAGCAGATCGTGGACGTCGCCGCCATGCGCGAGCACGCCGGGCTGCGCGTCCTGGTGGACCCGATGTTCGGCACGAGCCAGCTCACCCTCGGCATGATCCTGTCGGACGCCCGCTGCCGGACCGAGTTCATCCACGAGCGCCACGACCCGCTGTTCGGCGGCATCTCGCCGGCGCCGGACCCCGAGCGGCTCCAGACCCTCGTCCAGATGATGAAGACCGGCAACTACGACCTCGGCATGGCGACCGACGGCGACTCCGACCGGATCGCCATCGTGGACGAGAACGCGACGTACATTTCGACCAACGACCTGCTGCTCGTCCTCTACTGGTACCTCCACGAGGTCCGGGGCGAGCAGGGCGGCGTCGTCCGCAACCTGGCCACGACCCACCTGCTCGACCGGTTGGCGGCCCACTTCGGCGAGAAGTCGCTGGAGGTCCCCGTCGGCTTCAAGCACATCACGAAGGGCATGGCCGAGATCGGCGCGGTCCTCGGCGGCGAGTCGTCCGGCGGCCTGACGATCCGGGGCCACATCCTCGGCAAGGACGGCATCTTCGCCTGCGCCCTCGTCGTCGAGATGCTGGCCCGGACCGGCCAGTCGCTGTCCCAGCTCCTCGACCAGGTCTACGCCATCACGGGCCGGCTGTACTCGGTCGAGGCGGGCGTGCCCGCGACGCCGGCGATGCGCGTCGAGCTGCCGCGCCGGATGAAGACGTCGGCGCCGACCGCGATCGCCGGCGAGGCCGTGGCCCAGATCGACACGTACGACGGCATCAAGCTCCGCCTGGCCTCGGGCGCCTGGGCGCTGCTCCG
>JAISTC010000043.1 GCA_031272805.1 Propionibacteriaceae bacterium | reverse complement strand
TCCTCCAGCTTCAGGGCTGACCGCGTCGCCTCGGCCAGCATCTCGCGGAACTTGCGGAAGGCGGCCTGGGACTTCGCCCGGTCGGTCGACGTCGTGGCGGCGGCCAGGGCGTCAACCAGGGCGACGGTCAGGTCGGCGGGATCGATCAGACCAGCCAACGCCCGCACCCGATCCTGGGCGGTCTTGGACAACTCGTCCTTGATCCGGTCCACGTAGGCCAGGACCTGTTCTTGGTCGAGACGTTGCACCATGGTCCGCTCCTTAAGGTGTCAGGTTGCCGCGCTCCAACTCCGCCTGGACCCGGCCCCGGATGCCGAGGGCCAGCCGTTGGGCGAAGGCGTCACGCTCCGACGGCCGCGCCAACTCGTCATACGGGCGGCCGTCCGGTCCGAGCACAATCTGGCGGCGCTGAAAGCCGCGCAGGTCCATCGAGCCGTCCAGAGGCAGGCGCTTCAGCAGGACGGGGATCGTCCGGTCGTGGCCGGGGCCGACAAACGGGTCGATCTCGTGATCGCGGACGTACGCGCTGGTCAAGAGGCTGGGCGACAACAGGTGGAGGCCGAATGTGGCCGCGTCCACGTGGTCTCGGATGAAGTCGTCCCAGACGACGCCCGCCGGGATCAGCGTGTCGTCCCACAGTGAGAAGGTCAACGGCCAGGTCTGCGCGCGGACCGCTCCGGGGAGGCAGGCGGTGACGGCCGACAGGTTCGCCAGGTTCGGCTGGAGGCGGTCCAGCAGGTCTGCCTTGGCCGCGGCGTCCGCGTGGGCGTAGGAAACCAACAGGTTGACGGTGATGGGCGGTGCCAGACTCACGGGGGGCCTCCTCCGGTGGTGGTTCACGTTCATCACGAACGTTTCACGATCAAGGTAGACCTGGCGGACGGGTGCGGTCAAGAGGTTTGGGGGGTGTCGCAGGTGTCCGCCGGGATGACACCGCGCCCCGGGAGTCCTACACCTTGAAGTAGCGGGCCTCTGGGTGGTGGGCGATGAGCGCGTCCGTGGATTGCTCGGGGTGGAGTTGGAACTCCTCGGAGAGGGTCACGCCGATGCGGGATGGGTCCAGGAGGGTCGCTATGCCGGCTCGTTGCGTTAGGTCGGGGCACGCTGGGTAGCCGAAGGAGAAGCGCTCGCCCTGGCGCGGCCCGGGCAGGTGCAGCTCGTCGCGGATGCGGGCGTGCCAGAGTTCTGCCAGCGCCTCGGTCAACTGGACCGACAGGCCGTGGAGCTCCAGGTAGTCGCGGTAGTTGTCCTCCCGGAACAGCCGGGCGGTTTCCTCCGCGATGGCCGCCCCCATCGTGACGAGTTGGACGGCCAGCACATCGGGGCCCTCGGCCGCGGCCTGGTCGCGCGAGCGGAAGAAGTCGGGCAAGGACAACCAGGGGTCACGCTGTTGCCGGGGGAAGTGGAAGCGGACCAGTTCGCGGCTGGCCGACTCGGGGTCGAGGACGACGAGGGTCGTGTCGTCCGCATAGGCCGGGAAGTAGCCGTAGACGACGGCGAACTGGCCGAGTTGGTTGGTGCGGAGGTGGTCGAGCCAGTGGCGGAGGCGGGGCTCGCCCTCGGTGGCGACCAGCTCGTCGTAGGTCGGGCCATCGCCCCGCGTGGACTTCAGGCCCCAGCGCGCCGCGAACAGCGCCCGGCGGTCCAGCCACTGGGCGATGTCGTCCAGGGGTAGGCCCTTGACGACGCGCGTGCCGTAGAGGGGGGGTGGGGGGCCGGGGGCCGGGGGGACCGTGGCATGGCCTGGTGGAACGGGGGGAAGATCCCGGCTGGCGTCGGGATGACAAACGGGTTTGGGATGACGCAGGGGTTTGGGATGACTGGCGGGTTCGGGATGACAAAGTGGTTCGGGGTGACACAGCGAATCCAGGACGCGCAGGCCCTCGAAGGCGTCCCTGGCGTAGTAGACCTCGCCGTCGTACAGGCCGCGCAGGTCCTGCTCGACGTACTTGCGGGTTAGCGCCGCGCCGCCCAGCACGACCGGGTACTTGCCCGCCAGGCCCCGCGCGTTGAGCTCCAGGAGGTCGTCGCGCATGACCTGCGTCGACTTGACCAGGAGGCCGGACAGGCCGATGGCGTCCGCGCCCACCTGCTCGGCGGCGGCGATGATGTCGCCGATCGGCTGCTTGATGCCGAGATTGACGACCGCGTAGCCGTTGTTGGACACGATGATGTCGACCAGGTTCTTGCCGATGTCGTGGACGTCGCCCTGGACCGTGGCCAGGACGAGGGTGCCCTTGCCGGCCGCCTCGGCCGCGTCGAGGTGGGGCGCGAGGTAGTCGACCGCCCGCTTCATCGTCTCCGCCGACTTGAGCACGAAGGGGAGTTGCATCTGGCCCGAGCCGAACCGCTCCCCCACCGTCTTCATGCCCGCCAACAGGTCGCCGTTGATGATGTCCAGCGCGCCGACCGTGACGAGCGCCTCGTCCAGGTCCGCCTCCAGCCCCGCCGTCTCCGCGTCGGTGATCCGCCGCCGCAGCCGCTCGCCCAGCGGCAGGGCCGCCAGCTCGGCCAGCCGGTCCGAGGCCGCGTCCGCCAGCTTGACGCCCTCGAACAGCTCGAGGAAACGGGCCAGCGGGTCGTAGCCGGCCCGGCGCCGGTCGTACACGAGGTCCTCGGCCACGGCCCGCTGTTCGTTCGGCAAGGAGGCCAGGGGGACGATCCGGCCGGGGTGGACGATGGCCGTGTCGAGCCCGGCCGCCCGCGCCTCGGCCAGGAACACGGAGTTGAGGACGCGCCGGGCCGCCGGGTTGAGGCCGAACGAGACATTGGAGATGCCGAGCGTCGTGTGGAGGCCGGGAAACTCGGCCGTGAGCGCCCGGATGGCGTCCAGCGTGGCGATGGCGTCACGCCGGGTCTCATCCTGGCCCGTGGCGATGGGGAACGTCAGGCAGTCGACGATGATGTCCGCCAGCGCCAGCCCGTAGGTCGCCGTCAGGTCCGCGATGAGGCGCCGCGCCACGGCGACCTTGCGCTCGGCGGTCCGGGCTTGGCCGGCCTCGTCGATGCAGAGGGCCACGACTGCCGCCCCGTGCTCCGTCACGATGTCCATCGTCCGGCGGTAGCGCGAGCCCGGCCCGTCGCCGTCCTCGAAGTTGACCGAGTTGACGATCGAACGGCCCGGCAGCCGTTCCAGCCCGGCCCGCAGCACGGCGGGCTCCGTCGAGTCGACCATGAGCGGCGCGGCCACGGCCGTCGCCAGGCGGCCCGCCACCTCCGCCATGTCCGCGACGCCGTCGCGGCCCACCGCGTCGACCGACACGTCGAGCACATGGGCGCCATCCGCCACCTGGTCCCGCGCGATCCCGACGCAGTCGTCCCACCGGCCCTCCGCCAGCGCGTCGCGGAACGCCTTCGAGCCGTTCGCGTTGGCGCGCTCACCGACGGACAAGTAGGAGACGTCTTGCGTCAGGTCGACCGAGGAGTAGGTGGAGGAGATGGCGTCAACTGGAGGCAGCCACGGTGTCAGGCCCCCTGGCTGTCGCTCGTGCCTCGTGGCCTCTACCAGCGCCTTGATGTGCGCGGGCGTGGTGCCGCAGCAGCCGCCGACGATGGCCAGGCCGAAGTCACGCGCGTGGCGGGCCACCTTGTCGGCGAACTCGGTCGGCCCCAAGGGATAGACGGCGCCGGCGGCCGTGACCTCGGGGAGCCCGGCGTTCGGCTGGACCGACAGCGGCACGCCCGCGTGTTCGGCCAGGTAGCGGATGGACTCGCGCATCTCGTCGGGGCCGGTGGCGCAGTTGAGGCCCAGCCCGTCGACGCCGAGCGGCCGGAGGCTCGTCACGACCGCGCCGATCTCCGCGCCCACCAGCATCGTGCCCGTCGTCTCGATCGTGACCTGGGCGATGACCGGCACGTCCAGCCCGGCCGCCGCCCGCGCCCGCCGGACGCCGTTGACCGCGGCGCGCGACTGGAGGAGGTCCTGGCTCGTCTCGATGATGATGAGGTCGACGCCGCCCGCGATCAGCGCGGCGGCCGCCACCTCGTAGCCGTCGCGGAGGTCGGCGTAGGCGACCTGGCCGAGGGTCGGGAGCTTGGTCCCGGGGCCGACCGAGCCGTAGACGAAGCGGGGGTGGTCGGGGGTGGCGGCGGCGTCGGCGGCCGCCCGGGCGATTCGGGCCCCGGCCAGCGCCAGTTCGGCGATCCGGTCGGCCGCGCCGTACTCGGCCAGGGCGGTCAGGTTGGCGCCGAACGTGTTGGCCGAGATGATGTCCGAGCCCGCGGCCAGGTAGGCGTCGTGGATGGAGGCGATGAGGTCCGGCCGCGTCACGTTGAGCACCTCGTTGCAGCCGTCCAGGCCCTGGAAGTCCGCCGCCGCGGGCCGCGCCGCCTGGATCATCGTGCCCATGGCGCCGTCGGCGACCAACAGGCGCCGGCCCAACACATCCCGGATACTCGTCACCCGGCAGACAATACTGGACTGGGTTATCGCCCAGGCCCGGCCTTAGCGGCCGGGCAACGGCAGGATGCGCTGGTGGATGGCGTCGAGGATCGTGTCGGGTTGCGGGAAGTGGCTCGGCGCGATGTCGGCGGTCGCCACGACCGCGTTGCGGGCGCCCAGCACGACCGGCGGCGAGTCCAGCACGTCGAACGCCGCCTCCTCGACCGCCGTGGCCACGCCGTGCAGGAACGAGCCGCGCTCGGACTCGTCGGAGACGAGCAGGAGGCGGCCGGTCTTGCGCACGGACGCCAGGACCGGTTCCAGGTTGAGCGGCACGAGGAAGCGCAGGTCGATGACCTCGGCCGACAGGCCGTGCGCCTCCTTCAGGGTGTCGGCGGCGGCCAACGCCCGGTACAGGACCGGCCCCAGCGTGACGATCGTCAGGTCGGCGCCCTCGCGCCGGACCGCCGGCTCGCCCTCGGGCGTCTCGTAGTAGCCCACCGGCACCCCGGCCTTGTCGAACTCCTCCGCCTTGTCGTAGAGCTGTTGGGCCTCCAGGAAGACGACCGGGTCGGTGCCCGCCAGGGCCAGGTTGAGCATCCCCTTGGCGTCGGCCGGGCAGGCCGGGTAGTAGACCTTGAGCCC
>JAISTC010000042.1 GCA_031272805.1 Propionibacteriaceae bacterium | reverse complement strand
GCCTGGTTGATGTCGACCGCCGCGGCCGCGTCGAGGATGGCCTGGAACCGGGCCCGGACGCTGCTCAGCGTGGCCCCGATCGAGGCCGGCGGGTTCCCGGCCTGGACCTGGTCGATGAGGTTGATGATCGGCGTGATGTTGGAGTTGATGGCGTTGAGCAGCTCCGTCACCTTCTCCTTGTTCTCCGAGTCGAAGTCGTCGGGCTCCGTGTAGTCCTTGAAGGCCAGCGCCTTCTCCTCCAACTCGGGCTGCTTGGCCGCGTACACGGCGCAGTAGGCCGCGTACGGGTTGGTCGACGTGCTGCCCGTGCTGGTGGCGGTGGCCGAGGGGGCCGCCGATTCCGAGGGGCTCTCCGACGCCGTCACGCTCGGGTCGGCCGTGGCGCTCGGAGTCACGCTCGCCGCCACACTGGGCGCGGCGCTGGCGCCGGCGGACGCGCGGGCCGTGGCCTGGGCCGTGGCGGGGCCACTGGCACTGGCCGAGGCCGTCGGGGCCGGGTCGCCGTCGCCGTTGTCCCCGCTCGTCAGCCACAGCACGAGGCCCGCGCCGATCGCCACGATGAACAGGCCGACCGCGGCCAGGACGACCCACATCGCCGTCCGCTTGGGCTTCGGCGGCGGCACGAGCGCGGCGCGGCCGGCGCCGGTCCCGAGCGTCCCACTGCCGCCGCCACCACCGGGCCGCGTCGGGCCGTCGGCGCTGCGCAGAGGGCGGGCGGCGGTTCCGGCCGGGCGGCTGCCGGGCCGGGTCGCGCGCGGCGGGGCCGTTCGGGCGGCGGGCCGCAGCGGGGCGGCCTCGGTCGCGGACGTCCCCGAGCGGGCGGACACGGCCGGACGGGCCAGGCTCTTGGGCCGGGCGGCGCCCGCCGCCGAGCGGGGCCGGGCAGGCGGCGGGAGCACTTGGGTTTCCGCCATGGGGTCGGCGTCGGCGGGAGGCCGCGGCGGGGTCGTCGGCCGGGTGCCCCGCGGCGCGGGGCCGGTGGTCTGGCCGACCACGGGGCGGGTGGGGGCGCCGGCCGCGAGGGGGCGCGCGGCGCCGCTCCCCTGGGTCGCCGGGCGCCGGGGCGGCTGGCCCGTCTGGGCCTGGCCGGAGCCGACGGACCGGCCCGTGGCGCCCGTGACGGGGCGAGGAGCGGTGGCCGGGTTGGCGGTGGAGCCGCTGGCGGCGACCGGGCGGGGGCGCGGCGGCGGGACCGCCCCGGCGGCTGTCACGGGGGCCGTCGGGCGCGGCGGCCGGGCGTACGGGCGGCCGGTGGCCGGGTTGATCGGCGGCTGGGCCGGGGGCTGGCCGGTGGGCTGGGCCTGGGCGGCGAGGGGGCGCGCACTGACCGGGCGGCTGGGAGGGGTGGCGGCGGACGGGGGAGTGGACGCGGGCGGCGGGGTGGCGGTACCGCGTGACGTGGCCGTGGTCGGGCGCGCGGGCGTGGCAGCGCGCGGCCGGGGCGGCCGTGGCTGGTTCGGGTCGATGCTCGGCGGAGGCCGGGACGGATCGGTCACGGGCGCAAGCCTAGCCGGACGGGCGGGTTTGTCACGGGGGTCCGGGGGGTCTGTGCCGGGGGTGGGGGCTGAGGCTTGAGCAAACGTTAACGGAGGGGGGCTGAGGACTGCCGGGGGCCACGGTGTCAGGCCCCGTGGCTGTCGCTCGTGCCTCGCTCCGTAGCCACGGTGCCCGACCCCCTGGCCTTGGCCGGGGCGCCTGACACCGCGGCCTGAGCGGGCTTGGCGTTAGCGCAGGTCGGTCGGGGGCGGCTGGCGGCGGAAGGCGCCGATGATCGCGTCGACGCCTGTGGTCGAGGAGCCCTGCTCGGGCAGGACGATCCAGAGGACGACGTAGATCAGCAGGACCGTGCCGGCCGTGAACAGGCAGGCGATGGCCGCGATGGCGCGGATGACGCCGGCGTCCCAGCCGGCGTACTCGGCGACGCCGCCGCAGACGCCCGCGAGGACCTTGTTGGTACGGGAACGGGCCAGTGAGCCGTTGGTGGACATAGTTGCTTTCCTTTCAGGGGTTAGCGCCGGACGCCGAGGAGGGCGAGGCCGGCCAGGAGAATCAGGAGAATGGGGGCTGCGACGGGGAGCAGGCCGACCGCGAAGGACATCACGCCGAAGACGACGTGGATGACCGCCGTAGCGGCGATCCCCAGGCAGATGAGCCCGAGGAGCACTGCCGCCACATCGGCACTCCGGCGCCGCGACCTCATTTCGCCGCCTTGGCGGCGGTGGCGGACTGGATGACTTGCTTGACCGCCTTGACGGCGACGGCCACGGCGGCGGCCGAGGCGATCTGGCGGAGCAGTGTGCGTGGGAGTTTCATGGTTCTGGCCTTTCGTCAGCGGAACAGAGTAAGGAGTAGGAGAGCGCAGGCCGTGCCGGCCACGAGGAGGCCCGTCACGGGCGCCAGCCAGCGCGGCCGGCCCGCCCAGGGGGACGCCACGAGGGCGAGGCCGAGGACACCGGAGACGCCGCCGACGACGGCGACCGGGTCACGGCCGAGGCCGTCGCGGTCGAGCCACAGCGCGCCCAGCACGGCGGCCAGCGACACGAGGGTGGCCCAGCCCACGGCCACCGGGTGCTTCCGCCGGACCGCCACGGCCGTGACGGCCGGTTCGACGGCCGCGTCCGGAGCAACGGTCGGCAGGAACTGGTCCACGACGAGCGGGACCTGGTCCGGCCGGCCGGGCTCGGCGAACCGCGTGACGGGCGTCGGGGCGGGGGTGGCGGCCCGGGCCGGGGCAGGGGCGGCGGGCACCCAGGCGGGGTCACGCGGCAGGTCGAGGGGCGAGGGGACCGGGGGCTGGAAGCCGGTCGTGGCGGGGCCGAACTGGGCGGCCTCCGCCAGGCAACTGGGGAGTGCGACGCCGGGGGCCGGCGGCTGGGCCTGGCCCTCGACCTCGCGCAGGCGGTCCTGCCAGCGCGTCCACGCCTGGGCCAGCTCGGACGGCCGGGTCGGCGCGGCCCGGTGGACGCGGCGCAGGCCGACGGCGATCAGGACGGCCAGCGGCACGAGCAGGCCGAGCAGGAGCAGCCCCCCGATCGCGGGGCCGGAGACACCGCCGTCGAACGTGCGGGCGATGAGCCCGACGAGGAGGGTGGTGATGACCACGGCGGCCAGCACGGCGCGCGGCCGGTGCCGGGCCGGGCGCGGCTGCGGCCGGGCGGCCGGGCGCGGGCGGCGGACGGTGGCCTGGGCGCGCGGGATGACCAGGCAGCAGACGAGGTAGACGATGAGCGCGGAGCCATTCGTCACGAGCGTGAGAAGGACGAAGCCCGCCCGGACGATGCCGGGGTTGAGGCCGAGCGCCTCTGCCAGCCCACCGCACAGCCCGCCGACGATCGTGTCGGTCGACGAGCGGCGGAACGGCCTGGTGGACTTCATGGGAACCATCATGCGTCCCCGGTGGCCGCCCGGCTATGGGGATTGACCCTGAACCGACCCCGGTGTGACCCGGAGGGGGCCAGGCGAAATAACAAGGAGTATTGTCATCCCGGCGGAAGCCGGGATCTTTGAGCGGTGGTACGCCTCGGTGACGGGTTCAAGATCCCGGCTTTCGCCGGGATGACAAGGGGGGTGGGATGACAAGGGGTGTCCCCGGCGGTGGGCTTGTGAGATTCTTGGCTGTGATGGACGCGGTACCCGAACGCACGCCGCCGGCCCGGAGGCTGACTCCTGTGGACGGGGAAGAGCCTGCGCCCCTGGCCGACATTGCCGCGTCACTCGCCCCCAACGTGACCCCCGAGGAGCCGCCGTCCGGGCAGGTGACGCGGCCGGTCGACCGCGCGTGGCTCGGCGGGGTCTGCCAAGGGCTCGAGGACCGCCTGGGCTGGCCCACCGTCGTGACGCGGCCCGTGTTCTTGCTGCTCAGCGTCTGGATGTTCCTCGGCGTCGCCGTCTACGCCGTCCTGTGGCTCCTGTTCCCGCTCGGCAAGCCGGAGGTCGCGGCGGGCGTCGCGGCGGCGTCACGCCGGGGCTACCGGACCGCGGCCGCGCCCAACCGGCGCGTCCCCGTCGTCGTCGGCGCGGCCCTCGTCCTGTACGGGGTCGGCGTGGCCAGCCTCATGCGGTTCGTCGGGCGCGGCTGGATCCTGGTCGACGCGTTCGGCTGGGTCCCCGACAACGCCTTCGCGCTGCTCGGCGTCTGCGCCGGCGGCGCGCTCATCTGGCGCCAGTGGGACCAACGCGACCGGCGGCCGCGCGCGGCGGCCGGGTGGGTGGCGTTCGGCAAGGCGGCCCTGGGCTGCCTCGTCGCGGCCGCCTCCACCGTCACGGTGATCTGGCTGCGGCAAGGGCAGACGGAGGCGCTCCAGGTCCTCGCCGTGGGCGGCGTGACCCTCGTCGGCGCGCTGCTGCTGGCCGGGCCGTGGCTGCTCCACCCGGAGGCGCGGGCGGCCGAGCGGGACGAGGCGGTCAAGGAGGAGGCCAAGGCCGACATGGCCGCCCACCTCCACGACTCCGTCCTCCAGACCCTCGCCATGCTCCAGCGCCAGGCCGACGACCCCAAGGCCGTGGCCCAACTGGCCCGCCACCAGGAGCGCGAGCTGCGCGCCTGGCTGTACGGCGAGGCCGCCGACGAGCAGTCCTTCGCCGCGGCGCTCAAGGCCGAGGCGGCCGAGGTCGAGGACCAGTACGGCGTGCCCGTCGACGTCGTGACCGTCGGCGACGCCGCGCTGGCGCCCGAGCTCGACGCCGTCGTCCGGGCGGCGCGCGAGGCGATCCTCAACGCCGCCAAGCACTCCGGGGCGCCGCGCGTCGACGTCTACGCCGAGGCCGGCGACGACGTCGTCGAGGTCTTCGTCCGGGACCGGGGGCGCGGCTTCGACGCGGCGTCCGTGGCGGAGGACCGGATGGGCATCCGCGGCTCGATCCTCGACCGGATGCACCGCTACGGTGGGGTCGTCGGGCTCCGCTCGACGGTCCGCGAGGGGACCGAGGTCCGTCTGGAGATGAAGCGATGACTGGTGTGACAAAGGAACCGTCCCCAATGTCACGCGCGCTCGGATGTGACAAGAGGAACCGTCCCCAATGTCACGGTGGGAGGGAGATGAGGTGACCGAGAACAGTGCGGCGGCGCGGCACCGCGTGGTCATTGTGGATGACCACGAGATGTTCCGGGCGGGTGTCAAGCATGAGATCGGGCCGGCCACTGCCATCGTCGGCGAGGCCGGCGATGTCGACGAGGCGGTTCGCGTCATCGGCGAGACGCTGCCCGACCTGGTCCTGCTCGACGTCCACCTGCCCGGCGGCGGCGGCACCGAGGTCATCCGGCAGGTCCACGTCCGCCATCCCGAGGTCAAGTTCCTGGCCCTCTCGGTCTCCGACGTGGCGGAGGACGTCATCGGCGTCATCCGCGCCGGCGCGCGCGGCTACGTCACGAAGTCCATCTCCGGGCCCGAGCTGATCGAGGCGATCGACCGCGTGGCCACCGGTGACGCCGTCTTCTCGCCGCGGCTGGCCGGGTTCGTGCTGGACGCCTTCTCCGGGTCGATCGACGTGGCGTCGATCGACGAGGACCTCGACCGGCTGTCCGCGCGCGAGCGTGACGTGTTGCGGCTGATCGCCCGCGGCTACTCGTACCGCGAGATCGCGCGGGAGCTGTTCATCTCCGTCAAGACCGTGGAGACCCACGTGTCGTCCGTGTTGCGGAAGCTGCAGTTGTCCAACCGGCATCAACTGGCGCAGTGGGCGAACGACCGGAAGTTGGTGTAGCGGGGGTGTCTGGTGGCGGCCACGGTGTCAGGCCCGCTGGCTGTCGCTCGTTCCTCGCTCCGTAGCCAGCGTGCCCGACCCCGTGGGTTCAGCCGACTAGCATGGCCCCCACTATGGCTGACCCTATTCGCGTGCCCTCTCCTGTCGACCTGCTGGCCGGGCTGAATCCGCCGCAGCGTGACGCCGTCGTCCATACCGGCTCGCCGCTGCTGGTCGTCGCCGGGGCCGGGTCCGGGAAGACGCGCGTCCTGACGCGCCGGATCGCGTACCTCGTGACGGAGCGCGGCGTCCACCCAGGGTCGATCCTCGCCATCACGTTTACCAACAAGGCCGCCGCCGAGATGCGGTCACGCGTCGAGGAGACGGTCGGACGGCGGGCGCGGCTGATGTGGGTGTCGACGTTCCACTCCGCCTGCGTCCGCATCCTGCGCGCCGACATCGACAAGCTGGGTTACTCCAAGAACTTCTCGATCTACGACGACGCCGACTCGAAAAGGCTCATGACCCAGGTCCTGGGGGCCCTCAACCTCGACCTCAAGCGGTTCCCGCCGAAGACGGTCCGGGCCTGGGTGTCGAACTGCAAGAACGAGCTGACCGACTTCGAGACGGCCCGCGCGCAGGCGGGCGACCACCCGATCCGCCAGCACTACGCCGACGCCTACGCCGAGTACCAGCGGCGGCTCCAGGCCGCCCACGCCCTCGACTTCGACGACCTCCTCATGACCACCGTCCACCTGCTCCAGTCCTTCCCGGCGCTGCGCGAGCAGTACCGCCGCCGCTTCCGCCACGTCCTGGTCGACGAGTACCAGGACACGAACCACGCCCAGTACGTCCTGATCTCCGAGCTGTGCTCGCCCAAGGTGGCGCACCCCGTGACGCCGGCCATCGACCCGCCCGAGCTCATGGTGGTGGGCGATTCCGACCAGTCGATCTACAAGTTCCGCGGCGCCGACATCTCCAACATCCTCGACTTCGCGCGCGACTTCCCGGGCGCCCGCACGATCACGCTGGACCAGAACTACCGCTCGACCGGCAACGTCCTGGCGGCGGCCAACGCCGTCATCAAGAACAACCCCAACCGGCCCGAGAAGCTCCTTTGGTCCGAGGCGGGCGAGGGGGCGCTGATCACGGGCTATGTCGCGGACACGGAGCACGACGAGGCGCAGTTCATCGCGGAGGAGGTCACGCGGTTGGCGGCGGACGGCGTCACGCGCTACCGGGACACGGCGGTCTTCTACCGGACCAACGCGCAGTCGCGGGCGCTGGAGGAGGTGTTCATCCGGGTGGGGGTGCCGTACAAGGTCGTCGGCGGAGTCCGGTTCTACGAGCGGCGCGAGGTCCGCGACGTCATCGCCTACCTCCGGGCGATCGCCAACCCGGCGGACGACGTGTCGGTCCGGCGGATCATCAACGTGCCCAAGCGCGGCATCGGCGATACGACCCTGGCGCTGCTCGACCGGTTCGCCGCCGACCGCGGCTTGACGTTGTCGGGGGCGTTGGAGCGGCTGTCGGAGGTGCCGGGGCTGAGCCCGCGCGCGGCCAAGCCACTGGGCGAGTTCGCGGCGCTGCTGGCAGAGCACCGGGCGCTGGCGGCGGCGGGAGCGGCGGCGGACCAGATCACGGCGTCGCTGCTGGACGCGTCGGGCTACGTGCGCGCCTTGGAACAGTCCGAGGACCTGCAGGACAAGAGCCGGCTGGAGAACGTGGCGGAGTTGGTCGCCGTGGCGACGGAGTTCGTGGCCACCGCGCACACGGTCGACGTCGACGTGGACGACGACGTGGACGTCGCTGTCGCTGTCGACGGGGGCGGGGAGGCCGTTCCGGCGGCCGGGCGCGGGCCGGCGCCGAGCGTGACGGCGGACGCCACGTTGCTCGGCGCGCCGGAGCCGGACGACTCGCTGCCGGCGTTCTTGGAGCGCATCGCACTCGTGGCCGACTCGGACCAACTGCCGGACGCGGACGGCGCGCCCGACCAGGTGACGCTGATGACGCTCCACACGGCCAAGGGGCTCGAGTTCGACACGGTCTTCCTGACGGGTTTCGAGGACGGCGTCTTCCCCCACGAACGCGCCCTCGCGGACAGCGGCGAGCTGGAGGAGGAGCGCCGCCTGGCCTACGTCGGCATCACGCGCGCCCGCCAGCGGCTGTACCTCACCCGCGCGTTCTCCCGGACGCTGTGGGGCGCGCCGAGCTTCAACCCGCCGTCCCGCTTCCTCGACGAGATCCCCGCCCACCTGCTCGACTGGCGCCGCCTCAAGCCGCCGGGGGCGTGGTCGTCGCGGACGTCGCCCAGCTCGCCGGCCGGCCGGTCGGACGGGCGTGACTACGGGAGTTACGGGTCACGCGGGCGGCCGGGCGCCGTCCGGACAACGAAGGTGCCCGTGGGCATGGGGCGGACCAGCTCCCTGATCAAGGAGACGAAGGAGCGGTCGCGGGCGCGCGTGACGGACCTCGCGGTGGGTGACCGGGTCCTGCACCCGAAGTTCGGGATGGGGAAGGTGGTCTCTGTCGCGCCCAGCGGCAATGACACGCAGGCGACCATCGACTTCGGCTCCAACGGGACCAAGAAGCTGAGCCTGGCGTACGCGCCGCTGGAGAAGCTGTAAGGCCATGGGGTCGGGCACCGTGGCTACGGAGCGAGGAACGAGCGACAGCCACGGGGCCTGACACCGTGGCCGGCCCGGCAGTCACGCCCCCGGCCTGGCAGTGACGCCCCCCGGCCACGGTGTCAGGCCCGCCGACTGTCGCTCGTTCCTCGCTCCGTAGCCGGCGTGCCCGACCCCGTGGCCTCAGCTCGTTCCTCGCCAAGGCGGGGGAACCTGACACCTCGGCCTGGGGAGTAGACAAGAGGTATGTAGGGTGGAGCAATGGATTTGTTGCGGACGAAGTCGATTGAGCAGTCGCTGGCTGATGCGGATGAGCCTGGGTACCGGCTGAAGAAGTCGTTGTCGGCGCTGGACCTGACGGTGTTCGGCATCGGCGTCATCATCGGCGCCGGCATCTTCACCCTGACCGGCCGCGCCGCCCACAACCTGGCCGGCCCCGCCGTGGTCCTGAGCTTCGTCCTGGCCGCCGTCGGCTGCGGCCTGGCCGCGCTGTGCTACGCGGAGTTCTCGGCGGCCGTGCCCGTGGCCGGGTCGGCCTACACGTTCTCCTACGCCGCGCTGGGCGAGATCTTCGCGTGGATCATCGGCTGGGACCTGATCCTCGAGTTCTTCATGGCCGCCGCCACGGTCGCCCAGGGCTGGAGCGCCTACTTCGGCACGTTCCTCGACCAGTTGACCGGCCAGCCGTCCGGCTCCCACGTCATCCCCGACGCCATCGCCTACGGCGCCAACGGGGCGGACGTGGGCTTCAACGTGGACCTGATGGCCATGCTCCTCGTCCTCCTCCTCGGGACCCTCATGGTCCTCGGCATCAAGGAGTCGATGCGCGTCAACCTGGCGCTGGTCAGCCTCAAGCTGTTCATCGTGGTCTTCGTCATCGTGGCCGGGATCGGCTTCATCGACCGGGCCAACTGGACCCCGTTCGTGCCCGCGTCGAGCGCCCCGCCGGCCGACGTGCCGCAGGCCGGATCGACCCTAGCCCAACCGCTCCTCCAATGGCTGCTCGGCCTCGAGCCGTCCAGCTACGGGGTCATGGGCATCTTCTCCGGCGCCGCCCTCGTCTTCTTCGCCTACCTCGGCTTCGACATCGTGGCGACGACGGCGGAGGAGGCCAAGAACCCGCGGCGCGACCTGCCCATCGGCATCATCGCGTCGCTCGTCGTCTGCACGGTCCTCTACTGCGCGGTCGCGCTCGTCGTCACGGGCATGGTGTCGTACGAGGACATCACCCAGTCGGCGGCGCTCGCCAACGCCTTCGCCTACCACGGCCAAACCTGGATGGCGGTCATCATCTCGGCCGGCGCCGTGGCGGGCCTGACCACGGTCGTGCTGACCACGCTGACCGGCGCGACCCGCATGGTCTTCGCGATGGGCCGGGACAACCTCCTGCCGCTCCGCCTCGCCACGGTCCACCCGCGCTTCCGGACCCCCTACGTGGCCGGGAGCCTCGTGACCCTGGCCTGCGCGCTCGTGACGGGGCTGACGCCGGTCGGCGTCCTGGAGGAGATGGTCAACATCGGCACGCTCTCGGCGTTCGTCCTCGTGTCCATCGCCGTCTGGGTCCTCCGCCACAAGCGCCCCGACCTGCCGCGCCCGTTCCGCGTCGCCGGGCTGCCCGTCATCGCGTCGCTGGCCGTCGTCGTCTGCGCGTACCTCATGCTCAACCTGGCCATCGAGACCTGGCTGCGCTTCCTGGTCTGGCTGGCCGTGGGCTTCGCGCTGTACTTCCTCTACAGCGTCCGTCACGCGCGGGTCGGGACGGGCAAGAAACTCTCGTGAGTTGAGGCCTCGGCCCGTGGGGTGTCTCCGGTCGGCCACGGTGTCGGGCCCCCTGGCTGTCGCTCGTGCCTCGCTCCGTAGCCACGGTGCCCGACCCCATGGCCTCAGCCTGGGCTCCTGACGCCTCGTTTTTCGGTGTGAATTGGGTCTTGATTGTGATCTGTACCATCTTTTTCACGCGGTCACGTCGGCCTCCAATCTGACGATCCAGGCCGCTTGTCCCGCCCTCCTCCGGGGGCGGCGAACACTTCCTGAAGGGATCCGTGATCATGGCGGCGATCACCTCCGTCGGGCCCGTGCCCCGGCGTCGTTCATCCAAGTTCCGGTCGGGCGCGCTGGCCGCGCTCGCCCTGACCCTCACCCTCGCTCTCGGGTTCGGCGTCGACGCCACCCTGAGCCCGACGGCCCTGGCGGCCGCGCCCTGCGCGGCCGCCACGGAAGCCGAGTTGGCCGCCTGCCTGGCGGACGCGGCGACCGACGGCGGCGTGACCGTTGTCACGATCACGGACGGCATCAACCTGACGTCCGGCCAGACCGTGACCGGCGCCAAGACCATCACGATCACGTCCGACGACCCGGCCAACCACCAGTTGACCAAGGCCGTCGCCGCCGCGGGCTTCACCATCAGCGGCGGCGCCACGGTCACGTTCGCCGACATCGTCTACAACGGCAACTCCGGCAGCGGCCCGCTCGTGCGGGTCGCCGCCGGCGGCACCCTGACGTTGGACGACGGCACCGTTTTCCAGAACAACCACTCCACCAGCAATGGGGGGGCCATCTCCACGGCCGGCGGCGGCAGCGGCCCGATGGCGATCACCCTGAACCCCGGGGCGGTCATCCGGGGCAACACGGTGGGCGGGGGCAGCGGCGTCCTCGGCGGCGCCCTGTACGTGGGCGGACAAGATAGCGCCAGCATCGTCACGCTGACCATCGCCGGCACGGCCGAGAACCCCGTCGTGTTCGAGAACAACGCCACGACCACAGGCAGCGCCAGCGACGGCGGGGCGATCTACTTGGCCGGGTCCAGCCACGTCACCATCGACCACGCCACGTTCACGGGCAACTACGCCCTGGGCAAGGGCGGCGCCATCGAAGAACGCGGCGCCACGGGCAGCACGTTCTCGCTGACCAACTCGACCTTCGAGAACAACAGCGCCGGCCACAACGAGGTCGCCGCCAACAACACGAACGGCGGGGCGGTCCACTTCGACTCCACCTCGGCGGACCTCGGGGGCCCGGGCGGCGTGCTCAACCTGTCCGGCAACACATTCATCCGCAACACCGCGGACCCGGCCGACGGCCTCACCCGGAGCGCCAACGGGGGCGCGCTCTACCTGACGACGCTGGCATTGGACGTGAACTTGTCCGGGTCGACCTTCATCCGCAACGAGGCGATCGGCAGCGTCGGCGCCACGGCCTACGGCGGCGGCCTCTACGTCGGCAAAGTCAGCGCAGCCGCCCAACTCGTGCTGGACAACGTGACGTTCGACGGCAACACGGCCCGGAACACGGCCAGCTCCAGCAACAACCCCTTGGGTGGCGGCCTGTACGTGGCGTCGACCACGGCCCCCGTGTCGATCATCAACTCGACCTTCACCGGCAACGTGGCCGGCGCCTCCGGCGGCGGCATCTACCTCGCCTCCAGCGCGGGCGGGGTGACGATCGCCGACTCCGTGATCACGGGCAACACGGCCACCGCCAAGAACGGCGGCGGCGTCTACATCGGTTCCGGCGCCGGCCCGGTGACGGTCACGGGAGCGGACATCGGCGGCAACAGCGCGGGCCTGGACGGCGGCGGCGTCTACGCCGACGAGGTGGCCTCCATGGTCATCGGGGGCGACACGGCGATCTATGGCAACAGCGCCTACAGGAACGGCGGCGGCGTCGGGGCCGTCCCTGCTCCCGGCGGCACCCTGAACATCACAGACCAGGCCACGATCACCACCAACAGCGCCACCGCCGGCGGCGGCCTGTGGCTCGGGGCCCCGCTCGACATCCCCCTCCCGGAGGCGCGCATCGACGGCCAGGGCAGCGTGTCCGGCAACAACGCCAGCGGTAACGGCGGCGGCGTGTACACGGAGATTCCGCTGACGGTGGCCGGGCACTCCCAGATCGGGGGCAACACCGCCGGCGGCTCCGGCGGCGGCGTGTACTCGGTCGTCGCGCTGACCGACGACGACTACGCCGGCACCGGGTCGGCACTGACCGTCACGGACGACGCCGTCATCGGCGGCGACCCGACTGTCAGCCAGGGCAACTGCGCCCCCGAGGCGGGCGGCGGCATCTACATGGCCGCCGGGTCCGAGCTGGCCTTGTCAGGCGGCGCCCTGGTGTGGGGGAACGTGGGCGGCGACGGCGGTGGCGTCTACCTGGAGGCCGAGGCGACAGCGACCATGGCAGACCAAGTCCACATCGAATCCAACACGGCGTCCCTAGACGGCGGTGGCCTCTACCTGGGCGTCGGCGCCCAGCTCACAGTGACCGGTGGGACCGTGGAGCTCAACACGGCGGCACGGGGCGCCGGGCTGTTCCTCAACGGCGCCAAGGCCAGTGTGGTGGCCACCGCAGGCCAGAACACGCCGCACGTGACGGGCAATATCGCCTCCGAGTCCGGGGGCGGCGTCTATGCCGCCACCGCCGATGGCGTGGCGTCGGCCCTTGAGCTGTCGGGCGGCGAATCGTCAGGCGGCTTGTTCGTGAACGACAACACCGCTGAGACCGACGGCGCCGGCATATACCTGGAGGCCGGCGGCAGCCTCACCGCCGACGAGGGCGTGGAGATCCGGAACAACTTCGCCCTGACCGGCGACGGCGGCGGCGTGTGGATGGGCGCGGGCGCGTCGGCCGACTTGTCGGGCAGCGGCCGGAAGATCCTGGACAACAAGGCGTTCCACAACGGCGGCGGTATCTGGATGGGGCCGGGCGCAACCGTGTCGCTGCGCGGCGGCGGCGTCGAAGGCGTCGAGATGTACTTCCAGGGCAACCAGGCCGGCGCTGACATGGACGAGGATGGGATACCGGACGGGGACGGCGACGGCGGCGGCATCTGGGTGGCCCACGACGACTTGGCCAACCTGGACGTGGCCGCCGACGTGTGGTTCATGGGCAACACGGCTTCCAGGTTGACGACCGAGATCGCGCCGGTCGACCAGCCGACGTACGACGCGCATGTGTTCACGACGCTGTGGTCTGACGAGGCGGCGCCCGCGACGCTCGGCTACAACAACTACGACATCGCCTATCTGGCCCCCTACTTCAGCGTGACGTTCGATGAGCAGGGCGGCAGCGAGGTCGACGACCAGACCGTCCTGGGGGGCGACACGGCGGCCGAGCCCGACCCCGAGTCCGAACTCACCGGCTACACGCTGGACGGCTGGTACGAGGTCGTGACCGACCCGGCGACCTCGGACCCCGTCGTGTCCGACACGCCCTACGACTTCGCCACGCCCGTGACCCATGACACCGCGCTGCAGGCCAAGTGGGAGGCCGCCACGTACACCGTCACGTTCGCCGCCGGCGGCGGCACGGGGTCGATGGCCGACCAAGTCGCCACCTATGGCCAGAACCTGACCTTGACGGCGAACGCGTTCGAGCGGGAGGGCTATACGTTCGCCGGCTGGGACGCCGACGGCGACAGCAGGGTCGACTATGCCGACCAGGCCGACTTCGAGCCGTGGGAGCGGACGTCCGACCTGGCCCTGACGGCCGTGTGGAGGGCCAACAGCGACACTCCGTACACGGTGGAGCACTACTACGTCGACGCGGCGGGGGACCCGGCCGACGAGCCGTTCCAGACAGACACGCCGACCGGGTTGACCGACCGGGTGGTCCAGGCGACGCCCGTGTACCCCGGCAGCCCGCTGCTGGCCAACCACACGCTGGACCTCGATTTCCCCCTCACCGTGGGAGAGGGCATCGTCACCGGCGACGGGTCGCTCGTGCTGAAGCTCTACTACCCGATCAACTGGTACGACGTCACGTTTGACGAGGAGGGCGGCAGCGTGGTCGCCGACCAGAGCGTGGCGGCGGGCGACACTGCCTCGCCTCCCGATCCTGACTCGGCGCGGACCGGCTATACGCTGGCCGGTTGGTATGAGGTGGTGACCGACCCGTCGACCTCGGACCCGGTCGTGTCCGACACGCCCTACGACTTCTCCACGCCCGTGACCCATGACGTGGCGCTGCAGGCGAAGTGGGACATCAACACGTATCTGGTCACGTTCACCGACGGGCTGGGCGTGACCCTCAAGACCGAGTGGGTCGAGTACGGGGCCGACGCCACCGCGCCGGACGATCCGTCGCGGGCCGGGTACACGTTCGACGGCTGGGACGGCGACTACACGTTCGTGACGGACAACGTGACCGTCAATGCGACGTGGACGCCCAACTCGTACACCGTCCGCTACCTGCCCGGCGTCGGCGGCGGCGGGTCGATGCCCACCGAGACGGCCGTTTACGGGGAGAACTACGTCGTCAAGGCGTCCGGCTTCACGCGCGCCGGGTACACGTTCGCCGGCTGGGACGCGGGCGACGACGGGGTCTCCGACTACGCGCCGGGCTTCGCGTTCGTGCCGTGGGACTTGACCTCGGACCTGACCCTGACGGCGTTGTGGCACGCCAATGGGGACACGCCCTACAGCGTCGAGCACTATCTGGTCCGGGCGTCGGGGACGACGCTGTACCAGACCGTGGAGGAAACCGGGGCCACCGACTCGACCGTGACGGCAGAGCCCATCACCGTGCCGGGATACGCGCTGGCGCCGAACCACGCGGGGACGGTCGCGACCGGAGTCGTGGCGGCTGATGGTTCGCTGGTGTTGAAGCTGTACTACGAGATCGCCGCCTACACGGTCACGTTCACCGACGGCCTCGGGACGGAGCTGTCAGTCCAGACCGTGGAGTGGGGCGAGGACGCCGTGGCGCCTGCTGCGCCGACGCGGGAGGGTTACACGTTCGACGGGTGGGACAGCGACTACACGTTCGTGACGTCGGACCTGACCGTCAACGCGCAGTGGTTGCCGAACTCGTATGCGATCCACTATCTGCCGGGTGTCGGCGGCGTTGGTTCGATGGCCGATCAGTCGGTGACGTTTGGTGAAGACACGACGTTGAACGCGAACGGGTTCTCGAAGCCCGGCTATGTGTTTGCCGGGTGGGATGCGGATGGTGATGGTCTGGCGGATTACGGCGATGCGGCGGATTTGGGTCCGTGGTCGCGGACTGATGACTTGACGTTGACGGCGTTGTGGAATGCCGATGGTGATACTCGGTATGCGGTGGAGCATGTGACGGTGCGCGGCGGTGT
>JAISTC010000199.1 GCA_031272805.1 Propionibacteriaceae bacterium | reverse complement strand
CCGTCGGCGCCGTAGCGGGCGATCGTGGCGCGCAGCTCGGCCACGGGCTGGCTGGCGCAGGTCAGGTGGCCCATCGTGCGGAGCGTCGTCTCCCGCGCCAGCCGCGCCGTCACGTCGAGCGTCCGCTGGCGCGTCGAGCCGTTCGCCCCGTAGGTCACGGACACGAAGTCGGGCGCCAGCGGCTGCAGCAGCTTGATCGTCCGCCAGAGTTGCTCGGCGCCCTGGTCGTCCTTGGGCGGAAAGAACTCGAAGCTGAACAGGGGGCGGCCACCCTGGGCGAGGAGGTCCGCGATCGTCATCAGGCGGTCCTCTCGACGGCTTGGTGGGCCAGCGCCGTCAGGGCCTGCTCGCCCTCGGGCGCGAGCTCGAGGTCGCCCAACAGCCGCAGGGCCCGGACGGCCTCAGACTCGATGTCCCGTTCGACCGCCTCGACCGCGCCGGAGCGGTAGAGGAGGTCACGCGCCTCGTCGACCCCCGCCTGGTCCAGTTCCGCGTTGCCCAGGAGGGCGTGGAGCCGGGCCACGCCGGCCGGGCCCGCCAGCCGCAGCCCGTGGGCGATCAGCGCCGTCCGCTTGCCCTCGCGCAGGTCGTCGCCCGCCGGCTTGCCCGTCACGGCGGGGTCGCCGAACAGGCCGAGGAGGTCGTCCCGCATCTGGAAGGCGTGGCCTAGGTGGGAGCCGAAGCGCCCGAGCCGGGCCAGCACGTCGTCCCCGGCCAGCCCGAGGGCCGCGCCGATCTGGACCGGCCGGGCGACCGTGTACTTGCTGGTCTTGAACTCCATGATCAGCGTCGTCTCGACGACCGGGTCGGCCGCGTCGCCCGTGACGCCGTAGAGCAGGTCGAGGTACTGGCCGGCGGCGACCTCCGTCCGCGCCGCGTCAAGGTAGGGCCGGGCACGGCGCAGCCGGTCGCCGGACAGCTTGGCCCGCTCCGCCATCGCCACGGACCCGGCCAACAGGATGTCGCCCAGCAGGATGGCGGCGCCGTGGCCGAAGCGGTTGGGCTTGCCCGCCCAGCCGCGCTGGGTGTGGACCTTGGCGAAGTAGCGGTGGGCCGACGGGGCGCCGCGGCGCGTGTCGGAGCGGTCGATGATGTCGTCGTGGACGAGGGCGGAGACGTGGAGCAGGTCGAGGCTGGCGGCCACGGTCAGGACGCCGGCCGGGTCCGCGGGCTGGCCGGCGACGGCGGCGTAGCCCCAGTAGCAGAAGGCGGGGCGGAGCCGCTTGCCGCCGGACGTGAAGTGGCGGGCCTGCTGCCACACGAGGTCCAGCCGCTGGCCCGTCTCCGCCAGCAGGTCACGCTGGACCGCCACGAACTCCGCCAGCAACCGCGTCACGGCCGCGCGGAACTCCGGGCCGGCCGGGTCGGCCGGATCGAACGCCATCATTCACCCCGATCCAACCGCCGGATGGCCAGCGAGTAGTCCTTGAGCGCCGGGTCCTCGCGCCACAGGTGCCGCAGCCGGTCCGCCCACTCCCGCGCTGTCGTGGCCGGGTCGGGCGCGTCGGCGATGGCCCGGTGGACGATGAGGCGCCGGGCCCCGGCCCGCAGCACGGCGTCCACGTTGGTCGCGTCGATCCCGCCCGTGGCGAACCACGGGAGCGTCGCCGGGTCGGCCACGGGCGCCATCGCGGCCAGCCGGGCGATGAGGTTGAGGCCGCGCGTCAGCTCGCCCTCGCCCTCGTCGCGGACCGGCCCGACCGTGATGTACGACAGCTCCGGGTCGGCCAGCCAGCGCTGCGCCTCCTCCCACGACTGGGCCGGGCGGCCGACGAGCGGGCACAGCTCCCGGTCGAGGGTCACGGCCTCGCGGGTCTTGAGGTGGAGGAGGTCGACGTTGAGGGCGGGGGCCGACGCCTGGGCCAGGCCGATGATCCGGCCGCGGCCGAAGCCGGCGCGGAGCCCCGCAGTGACGGCTGCCTGGAGCTGTTCGCGGTTGAGCGAGGGCTCCTCGATGATGATGAGGTCGACACCGGCGAAGAACAGGTCGTGGCAGTACGCCTCCCAGTCGGGGCCGCCGCCGCGCGTGTCCGTGACGAAGCCCAGTCGGGCGAGGCGGAGGCGGGTCGGGAGCCCCAGGAGCACGGTCACGGCGCCATCCTACCGACGCCGCCGGTCGCGCCCATCGCACCTTGTCCGGCGTGGTCCGGTGTGGCTGCTCCCGAAATTCGGCGGGCCCACCTAGACTCAAGGCACTTAGGGCCTCAACTTCCCCGGCCCGTTGGAGTATGAGTGGAGACGACGACCTTGGCACCCGACAGCCTCGTCGGGTCGGTGCTCGGTGAGCGCTATGAGCTGATGGAACGCATCGGCCGTGGTGGCACGGCCGTGGTTTACCGTGGGCTCGACCACCGGCTCGGCCGGACCGTCGCCGTCAAGATCATCCACGACACGCTCGTCGGCGACGAGGACTACACGCGCCGCTTCGACCGCGAGGCCCGCGCCGCCGCCGCGCTGTCCCACCCCAACATCGTGGCCATCTTCGACCGCGGCCTGGCCGGCGAGCGGCCGTATATCGTGATGGAGTACGTGCGCGGCCAGTCGCTCCGCCAGATCATCGCCCACCAGGCCCCGCTGGCCCCGCTCGTGGCCCTCTCCTACGTCGACGCCATCGCCCGCGCGCTGGCCGCCGCCCACGAGGCGGGCCTGATGCACCGCGACATCAAGCCCGAGAACGTGCTGATCACATCCGGCGGCCAGGTCAAGGTGACGGACTTCGGGCTGGCCAAGGCGAGCCAGTCGTCCGGCGAGTCGGCCACCCACTCGGTCCTCATGGGGACGCTGTCCTACCTGGCGCCGGAGATCATGACGGTCGGCGCCGCCACGTTCGCGTCCGACATCTACTCGACCGGCATCGTGCTGTACGAGCTGCTGACCGGCCAGAAGCCCCACACGGGCGACGAGGCCGCCAATGTCTTGTACAAGCACGTCAACGTCGACGTCCCGCCGCCTTCCGAGGCGCTCAACGGCCCGGCCAAGGGCCGCATTCCCGACTATCTGGACGCGCTCGTGGCGGCCTGCTGCTCGCGGGAGCCCGCCCTGCGCCCGCCCGACGGCCGCGCCCTCGAGCGGGACATCGCCCAGGTCCGCCGCCGCCTCGTCCAGGGCGTCGCCAGCGACCCGGGGCTGGCCGCGCGCCTGCGCTCCCGCCAAGCCCGCGCCGAGCACACGACCGTCCTTGTGCCGGGCTCGGGCCCGTCGCCGCTGACGGAGTCCGTCACGGCCACGCTGCCCGTGCCGGTCAACCTGACCGAGCCGGACGGGGACTGGGACTACGCGGACGGCACCGGCCCGGCGGCGACGGGCGGCGTCACGGAGGGGTCGGGCCCGGTCGTCGTCCCGGCCCGGCCGCTGGTCCAGATCAAGCGCGAGCCCATGTACGTCCGCCGCCGCATCGGCCTGGCCCTGCTCCTCAC
>JAISTC010000193.1 GCA_031272805.1 Propionibacteriaceae bacterium | reverse complement strand
CAGGGCGTGGTCAAGCGGGTCGTGCCGGAGTACAAGGGCTGGGCGGAGTGGGAGGTCATCGCGCTCAAGGACGGCGACCGGGTCGTCGGCGCCGGGCCGGCGGCGGACGCGGACGAGTTGGTCTTCGTCACGTCGGACGCCCAGTTGCTGCGCACGGCCGCCCGCGAGGCGCGGGCCCAGGGCCGCGCGGCCGGCGGCATGGCCGGGGTCAAGCTGGCCGAGGGCGCGCGGGTCTTGTGGTTCGGGACGGTGGCGAAGGCGGAGCGGGACGCGGCGCTGGTGGCGACGCTGGCGACGGGACCCAGGCCGGACGCGCCGTGGACGGCAAAGGTGACGCCGTTCGCCCAGTTCCCGGCGAAAGGCCGGGCCACGGGCGGCGTGCGCTGCCACCGCTTCCTCAAGGACCAGGACCACCTGGCCCTGGCGTGGGTCGGGCTGCCCCCGGCCCGGGCCTGCGACGCGGACGGCAACTTCCGCAACCTGCCGGCGACCGACGACCGCCGTGACGGCACCGGCACCAAGGTCTACGCCAGCTTCGCCCACCTGGGCTGAGCTGGCCTGCCGCTCAGGATGACAGACACCGAAAGTGTGACAAACGGAACCGTCCCCAATGTCACACTCCCCAATGTCACACACGCTGGCCTGCCGCTCGGGATTACGCTGGGCCCATGACCCCGTCGCGTGACCGCAATCTCACGGTCGTGGTCATTGTCTGCTGCCAGTTCCTCAACTCGTTCACCGGCTCGGCCATGAACGTGTCGATCCCCACGATCGGCGCGGACTTCCACTCCGCCGCCGCCGACCTGGGCTGGATCGTGACGGCGTACAACATGTGCACGGTGGCGCTGCTCCTTCCGCTCGGCCGCTTCGCGGACCTGACCAACCGGCGCGTCATCTACCTGACCGGCCTCGCGATCCTCGCGGCGGTCGCGGAGGCCGCCGCCTGGGCCCCCGGCCTCCGCAGCCTGATCGCCGCCCGCGTCGTCCAGGGCCTCGGCGCGAGCTGCCTGTTCGCCTCCGCCCAGGCCATCCTCGTCGCCGCCGTCCCGCCCGAGCGCCGCGGCCGCGCCATCGGCTGGTCGACCGCCGCCGTCTACGTCGGCCTCTCCGTCGGCCCGGTGGCCGGCGGCTTCCTCACCCACCACCTCGGCTGGCGCTCCATCTTCCACGTCATCGCCGTCGTCGGCCTCGTCCTCGTGGCCTTCGCCACGACCCAGCTCCCGCGCGACGCCGGCGTCACGCGGTCCGCCGGCCCCGGCGGCCCACCCGGCTCCCTGCGTGACCGGCTGGACCTCCCGGGGATGGCGCTCGTGACCGCGGCGGCGCTGCTCGTCACATACGGCCTGACCGAGCTCCCCGCTCCGCTCGCCCTCGCCGCCCTGACGGCCGGCGCGATCCTGCTGGCCCTCTTCATCCGCCACGAGCGCCGCACCTCGACGCCCCTCCTCTCGCCGGGCCTCTGGCGGGCCGGGCCGAACTTCCTCCTGTCCAACCTGTCCGCCCTCCTCTCCTACGCCGCCACGTTCGCCATCTCCTACCTCCTCGCCATCTACCTCCAGCAGGTCAAGGGGCTCGGCGCCGACCGCTCGGGCCTCGTGCTCATCACGTCGCCCGTCGTTCAGGCGGTCGTGTCGCCCTGGGCGGGCCGCCTGGCCGACCGCCGCTCGCCGTTCAAGCTGGCGTCGGCGGGGATGGCGTTGTGCGCGGCCAGCCTGGTCGTCTTCGCGTTCCTCAGCCCCACCACCCCCGTGGTCCTGATCGTGGCCGTCCTCGCCGTCATCGGCTTCGGCTTCGGCCTGTTCGCGACGCCCAACACGACGGCCGTCATGTCGATGACCCCGCCCGCCGACCACGGCCTGACCAACGCATTCCTGTCGATGACGCGCAACCTCGGCATGGTCTGCTCGATGGCGGTCATCACGATCCTCGTCCGCGCCCGCTTCGGCGCCGCCGAGATCGCCGCCGCGCCCGTCCCGGTCATCACGGGTACCATGCGGCTCGCGTTCGCCATCTTCGCGGGCATCTGCGTGGTCGGGGTCTTCACGTCCATGAACCGGAAATCGCCGGACCGGGTGTGATCGTGCCGCGTCACGCCGACCCTGCCCACCGCGTGACGCCGTCACGCGGCACCGGGCTCAGCGCGTCACCGTCCGGTCGCTCAGATCCACTTCTTCTTCTTGAACAGGCCGAACAGGATGATGGTGGCGAGGGCCATGAGCCCGAGGGCGAAGGGGTAGCCGTAGCGCCAGTGGAGTTCGGGCATGTAGTCGAAGTTCATGCCGTAGATGCCGCCGATGACGCCGGGCGCGAAGATGATGGCGGCCCAGGCGGAGATCTTCTTCATCGCCTCGTTCTCCTGCTGGCCGACGTCGGCCAGCGCGCGCATCTCCTCGATCTGGCGCTGGCCGAGGAGCGTGGCGTTGACCGTCACGATGTCGCGGAGCTGACCGCGGACGGAGTCGGTCGATTCGGCGACGCCCGCGAGGTGGTCGGCCACGTCGCGCAGGTACGAGCGCAGCGCCTCCGGCACCTCGTACTTCTCGAAGCCGGCGGTCAGCCCCTCGACGATGTCCTGGAGCGGCCCGACGGCCCGGCCGAAGTCGCCGACCTCGCCGGTCAGGTCCCAGATGCGCCGCGAGACGCCCTCGTCGCCGCCGAACACTTGGAGCTCGATCTCTTCCAGGTCGTGGGCGAGGCCGCGGACGACGGGCGCGTAGTGGTCGACCACGGCGTCCATCAGCGCGTACAGGATGGCCTCGGAGCCGAGCCCGGCGAGCTCCGGGTCGGCGGCCAGGCGGCGCCGGGCGACGTCGACAGCGCGGCCGTCGCCGTGGGTGATCGTGACGACGCGGTCGGCGCGGGCGAGGACGTGGAGCTCGGCGAACCGGACCTCCTCGCGCGAGTCGACGTAGCGGGCGGTGTGGAGGACGACGAAGAGCCAGTCACCGTAGCGTTCGAGCTTGGGCCGCTGGTGGGCGGCCACGAGGTCCTCGGTCAGCAGGTCGTGGAGGCCCAGTTCTTGGGCCAGTTCCACGAGCTGGGCGGCGGTGGGCTGGGAGAGATCGAGCCAGGTGGGCTCGTGGGTAAGCGTGCGCATGGGAACTCCTCAGGGGTGGTGCCGGGATGGGGGACGGCCGTCCCTGGGCGCGGCAGCGCGGAAGCGCGGCAGCGGGTGCGCGGGACGGCTACACGGTAGGTCTACTCGGAGGCTGGTCGGACATCGACGCCTCCTTCCCCTCGGGGTACCGGCGCGGGCCGCCGGACAACTGTTTGATGGTAGCCCCGCGGTCAAGCGGCTGCCAAGCACGGGTCATGTGGGTCACGCGGGGGGCGAGCTCGGGTCACATGGGTCACGCGGGGGGCCAGCTCGGCGCCGCCCCGCCCGGCGGGGCGGAGGGCCTCCTTAATCTCACCCCGAGACCCTCCACCCCGCCGGCTCTGAGGAGGTGACCCAGCCGGTTTGGGTGGCATGGGACGACCACCCCCTCGGCTGAGCCACCCCCCGTGGGGCGACGGGCGGCGTTACGCCGCCTGTTGACCACCCAGAAATCTGGTAGAGGGACCCCTTGGTAGTCGCCCGTGAATTCCGTCCGGCCTGGACCCGCAAATGCAAGTTGGGAAGGCATCCACACCGGCTGGGACCTCCGCTTCACGGACTAAAGCATCGCCACACATTGAGATATTCCCGACAAAGCCCCGGACATTACGCCCCCCGGACCAACATCGGGGGCCGAGGCGTCAGGCCGAGGTGCCACCCAGGCCGAGGCGTCACCCCAGGCCGAGGTGTCAGGCTCCCCCGCCTTGGCGAGGACCGAGCCCGGGCGGGGGAACCTGATACCGCGGCCGCCAGCACACCCCCGTCGTCATCCTGCGCGGAGGCGCGCCAGCGCCGGAGTCGCAGGATCTACCCGCCGCCGGGCCAACCACGTGACAAAGGAACCGTCCCCCTGTCACGTTGGACTACCCCCCGTACACCGCCGGGTCGAGCACGCCCAGGCCGTTGAGGTTGCGGTACTTGCCCGCGTAGTCGAGGCCGTAGCCCACGACGAAGTCGTTGGGGATGTCGAAACCGACGTACTTGACGTCGACGTCGCACTTGGCCGCCGCGGGCTTGCGGAACGCGGTCAGGACCTCCAGCGACGCGGGCTGGCGGCCGCGCAGGTTCTGGACCAGGTACGACAGCGTCAGCCCGGTGTCGATGATGTCCTCGACGACGAGGACGTCGCGGCCCTCGATGTCGACCGTGAGGTCTTTCAGGATGCGCAGGACGCCGGAGCTCGTGACGCCGTCGCCGTACGAGGAGATGGCCATCCAGTGCATCTCACAGTGGGTCTTGAGGTCACGCGCGAGGTCGGCCACGGTCATAACCGCCCCGTTCAGCACCCCCACGATGACCAGGTCTTTGCCGGCGTAGTCGCGGTCCACGTCCCCCGCCAGCTCCCGCAACCGCCCCGTGATCTCGTCGGGCGTAAACAACACTTGGCTCAGGTCACCCCGCACATCTGCGATTTCCACGGGCGCTACTCTAGCTCGCCCCCAAGAACCCCCAGGCCGAGGTGTCAGGCGCCCCCGCCTTGGCGACGAACGAGCGACAGCCACGGGGTCGGGCACGCTGGCTACGGAGCGAGGAACGAGCGACAGCCAGCGGGCCTGACACCGTGGCGACCAGCCTCAGACCGTGGCGACCAGCCTCAGACCGTGCCCACCCACACCAGCCGACCCCCGTCACGCACGACGCGCCCGCCTGGCACGTCCACGCCCGCCTGCCCGTGCCACTCCGTCACGAGCGCCAGGACCGCGCGCACGTGGGTCCAGCCCGCGTCGGCGCAGCCCCGCTCCCGCAACCACGCCAGCACCACCCGCCCGCGCAGCGCCTCCGGCAACCCCTTCAGCCGGGTCACGCCGAGTCCGGGCCCGATGGCGGCGTCGGCCCGGGCGGCGTCGGCCAGGGAGTCGAGATAGTCGGCGTCGGCCCCGGCCAGGGCGGCGGTGCGGGCGAGGGCCTCGGCCAACCCGGGCCCGAGGTCACGCTCCAACGCGGCCAGCGCGGCTCGGGCGCGGACGCGCGCGAACGCGGGGTCGCCGTTCATGGGGTCGTCCCAGGGTTCGAGCCCCCAGTCGGCGCAGGCCTGCCGCGTCTGGGCGCGGCGCAGCTCCAGGAACGGCCGCACCAGCCGCCCGGACCGGACCGGCATCCCGGCCAGCGACCTCGTGCCGGAGCCGCGGGCCAACCCGAGGAGGACGGTTTCGGCCTGGTCGTCGAGGGTGTGGGCGGTCAGGACCAGGGGGGCAGACTCGTCGGCGATCAGGTTGCGCCACCCAATCTCCGGACCGGACGCCAGGTTGCGCAACCTGCTCCCGGAAGGGTCTGCCAGGTCGTCCGACCCGCCGAGGAGGGCCCGGTAGCGGGCCGTGCGGGCGTCGGCTTCGAGCCCGGCGGCGGTCGGCGTGACCGTGACCCGCGTGACGGCGGCGGGCAGGCCCAGCGCCTCGGCCTGGGCGGCGGCGCGGGCCGCGACCGCGGCCGAGCCGGGCTGGAGGCCGTGGTCGATGACATGCGCGGCGGCCGCCACCCCGGCCAGCGGCCCGCCCGCCTTCTGCACGGCCCAGGCGACAGCCGCCGCCAGGGCCAGCGAATCGGCCCCCCCGGACAGGGCGACGACCAGGCCGGGGCTTGTTTCCCCGCCCACCTGCCGCTCCACCGCCTGCACCAGCGCCAGGCAGTCGGCCGTGAGGGCGCGCCGGGCCATCAGACCTCCGTGACCCGATCCGGCGTGACCCGATCCGGCGTGACCCGATCCGACGTGACCCGATCCGACGTGACCCGATCCGACGTGACCCGATCCGGCGTGGCCCGATCCGGCGTGGCCCACTCCGCCACCGCCCGGTCCAGCTCGCCGAGCAACTCGGCCTGCCGCTCCGGCGCGGCGAAGGAGCCCTCGATCGAGTTCCGGCACAGCGTGACGACGTCGCCGCCGGACAGGCCCGCCTCGGCCTGGAGCGCGTCGAAGTTGTCCCCCACATAGCCGCCGAAGTACGCCGGATCGTCCGAGTTGACGGTCACGGCGAGCCCGGCCGCCAGCATCGCGGGCAGGGGATGCGCGGCCAGCGAGTCGACGGCCCGCAGCCGGACGTTCGACAGCGGGCAGCCCGTCAGCGTCACGCGCGACTCGGCCAACCGCGTGACGAGGGCGGGGTCGTCGACGCAATGGAGGCCGTGGTCGACGCGCTCGGCGCCGAGGTCGTCGAGGGCGCTCCAGATGTAGGCGGCGGGGCCTTCCTCGCCGGCGTGGGCGACGGTGTGGAGGCCGAGGGCGCGGGCGCGGGCGTAGACGGGGGCGAAGGGGGCGGGCGGGTGGCCGACCTCGGCGGAGTCGAGGCCGACGCCGAGGAGGCGGCCGGCGTAGGGCGCGGCCAGGTCCATGAGCTCGGCGGCGGCGGCCGGGCCCAGGTCGCGGAGGAAGGAGAGGATGAGGCCGCCGGTCAGGCCGTGGGCCTCGTGGGCGGCGGCCAGGGCGTCCTCGAGGCCGCCGATGATGTCGCCGAGCGTGACGCCGTGGCCGAGGTGGACCTGGGGGTCGAAGAACACCTCGCAGTGGCGCACCCCGTCGGCGGCGGCGCGGCCGAAGTAGGCGGTGGCCAGGTCGAAGAAGTCCTGGCGGGTCCGGAGGACCCGCATGCCCTGGTAGTAGAGGTCGAGGAAGCTCTGGAGGTCCTGGAACGAGTAGAGCCCGCGCAATTCCTCGACGCTGCCCCACGGCACCACGACCCCATTCCGCCGGGCCAGCGCGAAGACCATCTCGGGCTCCAGCGTGCCCTCGATATGGAGATGCAGTTCAGCCTTGGGCAGCAGTCGTGAATCCATCTCGCCATCATGCCACAGCCCCCAAGACCCCCCGACCGTAACGGCGACCAGACTTGTGCCACCGTTC
>JAISTC010000136.1 GCA_031272805.1 Propionibacteriaceae bacterium | reverse complement strand
GGGGTCCGGGATGGCAGAATGGCCGACGGCTCACTGGCCCAAGTGGCGGAATGGCAGACGCAGTCGACTCAAAATCGACCGTCCCGAAAGGACGTGGGGGTTCGACTCCCCCCTTGGGCACAACCCCTCTTTGCCACCCGGAGCCCCCCTTGTCATCCCGAGCCCCTCTGTCATCCTGAGCGCAGCGAAGGATCTCGTCAGCCCCCTCCCGCAACCTGGGCGTTGGCTCCGCTCAACAGCGGGGTCGCCCGCACGGACTGGCTGGTCCGGCGGCGGCGGGGTGGGGGGAACTGGCCTGTTGGGCCGGGTTCCGGACGGGGGATGCAGTACGATCACGGGCAGGCGGACTGTTTGGAAGGGGGGCGCTGTGGCCGGGGCGACCGTGGCTATGGATCTGACGGCCAGTTACTATCTGCGCTTGCGGGACGATATTTTGGCCGGGGAGTTTGCCGTTGGGAGCCAGCTCCTGGAGACGACCCTGGCGACCCGCTATGGGGTGTCCCGGACGCCGATCCGGGAGGCCCTCGCCCTCCTCGAACACGATGGCCTGATCGAGCGCGTGTCACGCGGTTTCCGCGTCCGCGCCGGCACGGCCCAGGACGTCCTCGAGGCCTACGAGGCGCGGATCGCCCTCGAGCCGGCGGCGGCGGCCGCCGCCGCCCGGCGCCGCACCGACCTCGACCTGGTCCAGCTCTCGCGCCTCCAGGACAGGGCCGACCAGGCCCACTCGGCCGAGGCCTGGCGCCGGCTCCACTTCGAGTGGCACGAGGCCCTCTGGCAGGCCGGCCACAACGCCATCATCGCCACGACCCTCGCCCGGATCATGGCCCAGCTCCGCATCTACGACCAGGGCGAGCCCCCGCCCAGCGGCGACTACTCCCAGTCGAGCGCCGACCACGCCGCGATCCTCCAAGCCTGCCGCGACGGCGACGCCGAGACCGCCCGCGCCAAGATGGCCGAGCATCTCATGCGCTCGCGCGAGGACCGCCTGGACGCCCTCAGCGCGGCCTGACCGGCGTACCGCGTGACCCGCGGAACCCGTGGAACCCGTGGAACCGCGTGGCGCGCGGCCTGCGTGACGTCGCCACGCCCGTGACCCCTACTCCTCGTTCTCCCGCCGCATCCCGACGCTGATCTCCTCGGAGTCCAGCTCCTCCAGCGCCTCCTTCAAGGCCTGCGACGTGTACGCGCGCTCGCCCCGCGCGTCGAGCAGTTCCCGCCGCATCGCCTGGAGCGCGGCGATCTTGAGCTCCCAGATCTCGCGGTGGAGCGCCTCGGCCGCCACCTGCGCCGCGTCCGCGTCCCCGCCGTCCCCCTCGGCCGGGACATCGTCGATCTCGTCGAAGTTGAGGTCGACGGTCAGCGCGTCGCCGACCGCCTCGACCGCCGCCGGGCTGTACGGCCGGCCATCCGGCCGCCGCAGGTCCGGCGACCGGAGGAACGCCACGGCGCCCGTCGCCAGGCGGCGCTGGAGCCGGTCGCGTTCCCGGGCCTCGGCCAGCGGGTCACGCCCGGTCAAGTGGAAGCGGCGGAGCAGCCACGGGAGGGTGCCGGCCTGGCCGAACAGGGACACGGCGGCCACGATGAAAGCGATCAGGATGAGGGCCTCGCGCTGGTCCGTGGCCGGCAGCGACTGGGCCGCGGCCAGCGTGACGACGCCCCGCATCCCGGCCCACGTCAGCACGGCGCCCTCGCGCCAGCCCAGCGGCTTCGACGCCAGGTAGTCGACATCGGCCAAGAAACGGCGGGTCTTGAGGTCGCGCCGCCGCTGGCGGGCCGTCACGGCCGCCGCCGACAGGGCGGGCGGTGCCGTCCCATCCGCCAGGGCCGCCGCCAGCTGGGCGACGCGCGCCTGGCGGCCGACGGCCGCGCCCACGACCTTCTGCCGCCGCCGCAAGAGCCGCCGGGCCCGGGCCTGGAGCAGCTTGACCAGCGGCGCCACGACCGCCGCCCGCGCGGCCAGGACGACGATCCCGGCCACCAGCGCCACGCCGACCGTCAGCCCGGTCGAGATCGTGGGGTTGGCCTGGACGTCTTCCCAGAGGCTCCGGAGCTGGAGCCCCATGAGCAGGAACACGACGCCCTCCAGGAGGAACTCGATCGTCTCCCACGTCTGGGCCTGCGCGTGGCGGTTGCGGACGGCGACGTGGCGCGGGGCCCCCTGCCCGTTGACGAGCCCCGCCACGACGACCGCCACGAGGCCCGACGCGCTGGCCGCGTTGACCGGGATGTACGCGGCGAACGAGATCAGGAGGGCCACGAGGATCGACAGGACGGGGTCGGAGCACTTGGACGACACCCACAGCCCGAGCCGCCCGATGGCGAGACCGGCGACGACCGCGACCCCGACCGTCCAGAGCGCGTACTGGCCGATGGCCAGGGGCGTCGTATCGATGTGGACGGAGCCGACGTGGGCGGCGGCCAGGGCCGTCGCCATCGTGGCCAGCGCCGTGGCGTCGTTGATCATGGCCTCGGACTCGAGGATCGTGACGAGCCGGTGGGGCGAGCCGAGCCGCTCGACGACGGCCACGGCGACCGCGTCGGTGGGGGAGAGGATCGCGCCGAGCGCGATGCCGATGGCCAGCGGGACGCCGAGGAGGGCGGCGATGACGACACCCGTGACGATGGCCGTGACCACGACGAGGACCACGCTGAGCAGCGCGACGGCCGCGAAGTCACGCCGGAGGTCCATCGCCGGGAGCGCCACGGCCGAGGCGTAGAGGAGGGGCGGGAGGACGCCCTGGAGGATGAGCTGGGAGAGGAGGGCCTGGGTGGCGTCGGTTTCGAGCGTGGCGGGGGCGTAGCCGGCCAGCGAGATGGCCACGCCGACGACGACCAGGATCAGGGGCGAGGGCACGCGGAAGCGGCGGCCGAGCGCGGCCGAGGCGGCGATGATGAGGGCGCCGAGAAACAGGTCGACAAACAGGGTGGCGTTGAGTTGGAGGCTCAGGTGCATGGACGATCGGACTCCGCGGTGCGAGGGCCAGGACCCGTTCCCGTGGGTCCGCGCCCACCCTAAGCGAGCCCTATGTCCGCGTCAACCACCTGTTGCGCCGGGGAGTGTCGTGGTGTCGGACGGGCGCCCACGTCACCCGGCGCGACCGTGACCGGCGTGACCGTGACCGCTACAAGACTCGCGCCGACAGCACCCCGGCGATCGACCGGATCTCGCCCAGCAGCGTCTCCGGCACGTCGCCCTCCACGTCGATCAGCGTGTACGCCAGCTCGCCCTTCGACCGGTTGAGCAGGTCGGCGATGTTGAGGCCCGCCCCGGCCAGCAGCCCGGAAATCTGGCCGACCATGTTCGGCACGTTCGAGTTGGCGATGCACAGCCGCCGCGTGTTCTCGCTCCGCGGCAGGTCGGCGTTGGGGAAGTTGACCGAGTTGAGGATGACGCCCTGCTCGAGGTAGCCGCGGAGCTGGTCGGCGGCCATCCGCGCGCAGTTCTCCTCCGCCTCCTTGGTCGACGCGCCGAGGTGGGGGAGCGTGACGACCTTCGGCCGCTTGTTGAGCGCCGGGCTCGGGAAGTCGCAGACGTAGCCGCGCAGCTTGTTGGCCTCCAGCGCCTTGACCACCGCCGCCTCGTCCACGATCGGCGCTCGCGAGAAGTTGATGAGGACCGTGCTCGGCTTGACCAGCGCCAACTGGCCGGCGCCGATCAGCCCGCGCGTGGCCGGGATCAGCGGCACATGCAACGTCACGATGTCCGCCCTTTTCAGCAGCGCCTCCGGCGACGTCACGCGCTCGACGAACGGCGACAGCTTCCAGGCGTTCTCGACCGTCACGGCCGGGTCGTAGCCGAGCACCTTCATCCCGAGCCCACAAGCCGCGTTGGCGACCTCGACGCCGATCGCGCCGAGGCCGATGACCGCCAGGGTCCGGCCGGGCAGCTCGAAGCCGACATACGCCTTCTTGCCCGCCTCGACCGCCTGGTCCATGGCGGCGGCGTCGCCGTCGAGCCGGTGGGCGAACGCGGCGGCGTCGATGATGTTGCGGGCCGCCAGGAGGATGGCCGCGATGGTCAGCTCCTTGACGGCGTTGGCGTTGGCGCCGGGCGTGTTGAACACGGGGATACCGAGGGCGGAGTACTCGGGGACGGGGATGTTGTTCGTCCCGGCGCCGGCCCGCGCCACCGCCAGCACGGACCCGGGGATGGCCACGCCGTGCAGGCTGGCCGACCGCAGCAGCAGCGCGTCGGGGTCCGCCACGTCGGGGCCGACCTCGTAATCCTCCTTCGGCAGGCGGGAGAGCCCCGTGTTGGAGATCGCGTTGAGCGTCTTGATGCGGTAGGTCATGGTTGGTCCTTCTTCGGGTCTCGTGGTCGCGGCGTCACGCGCTGCGCCAGGTGGGCAGGTCGGGTTCGGTCGGATCGGGGGCGGTTCAGCCGTGGGTGCGCTCGAACTCGGCCATGAAGGCGATGAGCGCGTCGACGCCCTCGCGCGGCATGGCGTTGTAGATCGACGCCCGCATCCCGCCGACGGAGCGGTGGCCCTTGAGGTTGGTCAGGCCCGCGGCCTCGGCCGCCTTCAGGAAGTCGCCGTCGAGGGCGGGGTCGGCCAGGGTGAACGGCACGTTCATCCAGCTCCGCGCGTTGGGCGTGACGGGGTTGGCGTAGAAGTCGGAGCCGTCGATCGCCGCGTACAGCGCCGCCGCCTTGGCCTCGTTGCGCTCCGCCATCGCCGTCAGCCCGCCGGTCGCCGCGATCCAGTCGAGGATCAGGCCGAGCAGGTAGATGGCGAAGGTCGGCGGCGTGTTGAGCATCGAGTCGGCGTCCGCCATCGCCTTGTAGTCCCAGATGTCGGGCGTCGTCGGCCGCGCGTGGCCGACCAGGTCGTCGCGCACGATGACGACGGCCAGGCCGGCCGGGCCCATGTTCTTCTGGGCGCCGGCGTAGATGAGGCCGTAGCGGGCGACGTCGATGGGCCGCGACAGGATCGTGGAGGAGAAGTCGGCCACGAGCGGCACGTCCGCCTCCGGGACGTACGGGAACTCGACGCCGCCGATGGTCTCGTTGGGTGTGTAGTGGAGGTAGCGGGCGCCGCTCGGGACCATGAAGGAGCCGGGTGCGGGCACGGTCGTGTAGTTGGAGGCCGCCTCGTCGGCGATGACCTCGGCGGTCAGGTGCTGGCGCTGGGCCGCCTTGACGGCCTTGGCCGACCACTGGCCGGTGTGGAGGAAGGCCACGACGTCGCCGGGCTCGGTCAGGTTCATCGGGATGGCCGCGAACTGGCCCGACGCGCCGCCCTGGAGGAAGAGGACGCGGTAGTTGTCGGGGACGCCGAGGAGGGAGCGGAGCTGGGCCTCGGCGTGGGCGGCACAGGCGACGAACGGCTTGCCTCGGTGGGAGACCTCCATGACGGACATCCCCGAACCCTGCCAGTCGGTCAGCTCGGTCTTGGCCTGTTCCAGGACGGCGGTCGGCAGCATGGCGGGCCCGGCCGCGAAATTGTAAGCACGCACCGGCACATTATGCCCTCCGTACGCACATGTAGACGCCCGCGGATCACCCCTTGTCACGCCCGGACACCTTCTCGCCGCCCGCCCAAAGCAGCGGTCAAATGTCCAACACGGTCCAGGCCAAGGTGTTGGACGCCCCGTTCCTGCGGCATCCGCCTCGTTGGTCATCCCGAGCCCCTTGTCATCCCAAACCCGTTTGTCATCCCGGCGAAAGCCGGGATCTTGAACCTGTGGTTCGTCGAACCGCCGCAAAGATCCCGGCTTTCGCCGGGATGACAGTGTTTCCCCGGGATGGCAGTGGCTCCGGGATGACAAGCCCCCGCCCGGGCTCGTGCCTCGCCAGGGCGGGGGCGCCTGACCCCGCGGCCTGTCGCTGTGGCTCCGTCACTCAAGAAGAGTGGGAGGAGGAAGTTGCGTCTCCTCGGGCCCCACAAGGGGGCCCTCTTCAACGCTGGCGTTCTGCCCCGCGTGGCGGGAGGGCTATGACCGGGTCGTGTTCTCTCCCGTTGTCCCGGCGGCCAACCTGAGGTGTCGGGCAAGGCTGAGGTGTCAGGTGCCCCCGCC
>JAISTC010000133.1 GCA_031272805.1 Propionibacteriaceae bacterium | reverse complement strand
GAGCCAGCCCTCCGCGTGACGGAGGAGCTTGTCGACCTCGGCCTCGCCCACCCAGTAGTGCTTGGCGCGGTCGAGCACGGGCAGGAGGACGTAGAGCTGGGAGAGGGCCCGCTGGAGGGTCGTGCGGCCGGTCAGGCGGAGGTCGACGCAGCCCGGCAGCGTGGCCACGGCGGCGACGTCCCAGCCGAGCGGCCCGAACAGCTCGTTGACCTCGGCGGCGCCGCCCCGAGCCCGGACGCTGGGCAGGTGGAGGGCGAGGTCACGCTCGGCGCCGGCCGCGCCGGGCCGCTCGGCCGGATCCTGGCCGCGCAGGGCCGACGCGAACACCCGCGCGATGGCCACGGCCAACAGCGAGCTGGCGGCGTAGGCGCGGTCGTTGACGTAGTGGCCGAGCTCGAAGCCGTCGACCCGGAACCGCTGGGACCGGGCCAACGCGGTCGCATCGACGTCGACCAACAGGGCGGCCTCCGTGACCGCCGAGTCCGCCCGCGGGTACCACACGGTCGCCTGCCCCATGGGCAACGCAAACCCCTGAACCCGCGCCGGATGCTTGAACAGCAAGTAGCTGAGCTCATCCCCCGGCGAGGCGATCGCAACGAACATACGCCGCAGTCTCCCACACGCCCAGCCAACCCGACGTGGCCGGTCCTGCGGACCTGGTCCGTGAGGACTGTCCGCGCTCAGTCCGTGGGGCTGTCCCCGAGAGTCTGACATGATTCGCCTCATCTGCCATAGGCTTGTCCCCATGACAGATGTTGCGGCCTATGGCAGCCGACTCGGACGTGGCGGGCGGGTCGTCATCCCGGCAGCCGTGCGTCGCGTGCTCGGCCTCGACACGGGCGACCAGGTCCAGTTCCAGGTGTCCGACTCCGGCGTCCAGCTCGTGACGGGCGAGACCATGCTGCGCCAGGTCTGGGCGCGCAATGCCGGGCCGTCCGCCGATGACAACCCTCGGCCGGCCGACGACCGGGCCCGCCAAGCCGCGCGCTGGAGCCGCCTGGACGCCTCGGCGGCGGCCGAGGACCGGACGGCCGACGAGATCGAGGCGGCCCTGCTCGGCCAGTTGGGGCTGAACCCATGAGCGACCAGGTCACGCGCGTCTGCTGCGACGCCTCCGTCATCGTCACGCTGATCGCCCAGGAACGCGGCTGGGAGGCCATCCACCGGTTGGTCACGCGGCCCGATGTCCAGGGCGTCCTGCCGGGGCCCGTGCTCGCCGAGGTCGTCTACGTCGCCCGACGCAAGGGCAACACGAGTTCCGGCCAGGCCATCTGGGACACTCTCGCCTCGCTCGGCCTGGCCGTCAAGCCGGCCACCGCCCCCGACCTGGTCCGCGCGGCCGGCCTGATCGAACTGTCCGACGCCCACCCCGGCCCCGCCGCCCCGGCCACCGGGGTGGCGCCGACCCTGTCGCTGGGCGACGCCCTCGCCCTGGCCGTGACAGAGCGGCTGGGCCTCCCCATCGTGACGAGAGACACCTACTGGAAATGGCTGGTCGACGAGGAGCTGCTCAGCGTCAAGGTGGTCGTGCCATGACAGCCCCGCAGAGCCCGCGCTCGTAACCCGCGACAGCCTCGTGGTCCAGGTCGCCGCAGTCTCCCACACGCCCGGCGGCTCCCCCTCCCAGCGCCGAACCTGGCACACTGGTCGGCATGACGGAACCCGGGACCACTCCCACGTACGACGAGATCGAAGCCATCATCAACGAACCCCTGCCCGAATGGGCGACACGCCAGGGACCCCGTCCGGATTGGGAGCAAGGGCTCCAAGACCTAGCCGACTGGATAGCCGCAGCGACCGGTGGACCCTACACAGACGAAGAATTGGCCCGCGCCGACTACGAGTTCGACCACGCCTTCGACCACTGGCACCAAGGCGAAGCAGCATGACCGAGCCACTGGGTTCCGTCCTGCTCGACTCGCAGGGCTTGTCTCTCCTCATGACCCGGAACCGCGAGTTCGGTGCGCGGATGGCCCGGGCCAAGCTGCGCCGACTCCAAGTGGTGGTGTCGGCACTGACCATCGCCGAGGCCGGCCAAGGGCCAGGCGGACGACCGGCGCTCGACTACGCTTTATCGCAGATTTCCCGCGTGGAGCCCGTGACCGAGGCCGACGGGAAAACAGCCATTGCGCTGTTGCGGCGCGCTGGCCTGACCGGCCACACCATCGACGCCTGCTTGGCCGCGCTCTCGCTGCGCCTCGTCCATCCCACAACCGTCTACACGTCTGACCCCGGCGATTGGCAACGGCTCGTCGGCGACCACGTCGGCCTCGTCACGCTGTAGGCACAGTGCCTCAGTCGTCGGCGCTGACTTCTACGACGCCTCGGCGCAGGGCTTGCACCAGGGTTCGGCAGGGTTGGGCCAGCGGGCCTGTCTTGTCCGCGTCGGCGATCTGGCCGGCCAGGTCCATCGTCTGGCGGATCCAACGCACGAAGTCGCCGGCCGTGGTGCCCGTGACCTCGAGGACCTCGCCCAGCGTGGCCCCGTCGGCCCAGCGGTAGGCGGCATCGGCGAAGCCGATGTCGAGCGGCGGCCGGGGGTCGAGGCGGAAGTCACGTTCTACGAGGGCGACGTCACGGACGGTGCGGCGCAGCGCCGCCAGGGCCCGGTCGGAGGCCCGGTCGGGGAGGCGGGTGAGGGGGCGGCGGTCAAAGGCGCGGGCCTCGTAGACGAGGGTGGAGAAGACGGCGGCGAGTTGGGGCGAGGTCAGGCCCGCGAACACGCCCGCCCGGACCGCCTCGGCCACGACCAGGTCCTGCTCGCCGTAGATGCGGGCGAGCATCTGGCCGGCCGGCGTGACGACGAGCCGGCCCGGCGCCCCGTCCGGGCCGCCCTCGGACCGCTCCAGGTAGCCCAGCGCTTCCAGCACGCCGCAGATCCGGTCGAACCGGTCCACCAGGACGTGTGACCGGCCGGCGCCGGAACCGACGCCCGGACCGGCCCCCGAACCGCCGCCCGAAGCCGGGGGCAGCCCGCGCGCCCGGTCCGCGTGGAACTGGGCGAAGCTCTGCTCCAGCAGCCGCCGGGCCCGCTTGGCGCCGAGGGAGCCGATGAGGTTGACGGCCATGTTGGCCGTCGGGTTGAAGGCCGAGCGCAGCGGGTACGTCCGCCGCGCCGCCAGCCCGGCGACCGCCCGGGGGTCGAGCCCCGGCGCCCACGCCACGACCGCGTGGCCCTCGACGTCGATGCCGCGCCGGCCCGCGCGCCCCGTCAGCTGCGTGTACTCCCCCGCCGTGATGTCCGCGTGGTGCTCCCCGTTGTACTTGACCAGCCGTTCCAGCACGACCGTCTTGGCCGGCATGTTGATGCCGAGCGCCAGCGTCTCCGTGGCGAACACGACCTTGACCAGGCCCCGGCTGAACGCCTCCTCGACCGCCTGCTTGAAGACCGGTAGGAGCCCGGCGTGGTGGGCGGCGAGGCCCCGGCCGAACGCCTCCAGCCAGTCGTCGTAGCGCAGCGCGTCGAGGTCGTCCTCGCTCAGGCCGTCGGTCGCCTGGCGGGCGATCTCGAACAGCGCGCCCCGCTCGGTCCCGGTCGTCAGCCAGACCTCGTCCGCGACCAGCCGCCGGACCGCCTGGTCGCAGCCCTGGCGGGAGAAGATGAAGAAAATAGCCGGCAGCAGCCCGGCCCGGTCCAGCGACGTCACGATGTCCGTCCGGCGCGGCGCCAGGTGCGAGCGGGCGCCGAAGCGGCCGTGGGCCGCGCCGCCGAACTGGCCCGAGCCGAACGTGACCTGGCGCTTGCCCCGGCCCGACCGGCCGCGCGGGCGGCGCGAGTCGTCGCGCAGCGCGCGGGACTCTTGTTTGGCCAACTGGAGCAGTTCGGGGTTGACGCGGGGAGGTGGGGGCTGGGGCGGCGCGGTCTCACTGGGGCGTTTTGCCTTGTCAGGGGAGGGATCCTTCGCTTCGCTCAGGATGACAGGGGAAGGGCCCAGGATGACAGGGTTGCGCTCGTACAGGTCGTACAGGCGGCGGCCGGCGTACACGTGCTGGAACAGCGGCACGGGCCGGCGCTCCGACACGATCGTTTCCATCCGGCCGCGGACCGCGGCCAGCCACTCGCCGAACTCCTCGACGTTCGACACCGTGGCCGACAGCGCCACCAGCCGGACGGCCGGGTCGAGGCCGAGGATGACCTCCTCCCAGACCGGGCCGCGGAAGCGGTCGGCCAGGTAGTGAACCTCGTCCAGGACGACGCTGTCGAGCCCGGCCAGCGTGGGCGACTGGGCGTAGATCATGTTGCGCAGGACCTCGGTCGTCATGACGACGATCGGCGCCTCGCCGTTGACCGTCTGGTCTCCCGTCAGCAGGCCGACCTGGTCCGCCCCGTAGGCGGCGGCCAGGTCGTGGAACTTCTGGTTCGACAGCGCCTTGATCGGCGTCGTGTAGAAGCACTTGCGGCCCGCGGCGTGGGCGAGGTGGACGGCGAACTCGCCGACCACGGTCTTGCCCGCGCCGGTCGGCGCCGCCACCAGCACGCCGGAGCCGGCCGCCAAGGCCGCGCACGCCGTGACCTGGTAGTCGTCCAGGGGGAACGCGTAGCGGCTCCGGAACTCGGCCAGGCGGTCCGGCTGGTCCGGCGTCACGCTCACCGCGGCTTCCGCCAGCGCGACAAGGGCCGGTCGGGCGGCGCGTAGATCGTGAGGGCCCCGGGGACGACCTGGACGTGGAGCGGCACGGGCCCGAGCGCCTCGCCGTCCGCCATGCCGTAGAGCCCGTCGCCGTCGACCAGGACTTCTTTCGCCTGGACGATCTCGACCGCCGGGTCCTTGACGAACTTGCCGGAGAACATCGAGGGGAGGAGCCGGATCAACGTCAGGCGCGAGACCGGGTGGATGATCGTGACGTCGAGGACGCCGTCGGTCGGCTTGCCCTTGGGCGCGATGTTCATACCGCCACCGAAGAAAGGCACGTTGGCGATCGAAATGAACATGGCCGTCTGCTCGCGCGGCGTCCCGTCGAGCAGCAGCCGGTACGGCAGCGGCCGGAAGCCCTTGAGCTCGGCCAGCGCGGCGATCGTGTAGGCGAGGGAGCCGAGGACCTGGGGCATGGCGTTGCCCCGGCGCGACACGCGCGCGTCGTAGCCGGTCGAGACGACGCAGCCGACCCAGCGGTGAGCCGAGCCGTGCGTTAGCTGGCCCGTCACGCTGGAGAGGTCGATCGCCTTCGTCTCGCCCTCGACGACGATCCGGGCGGCGGCCAGGGGGTTGAGCGGGATGCCGAGGCCGCGGCAGAAGTCGTTGCCGGTGCCGGCGGGGATAAGGCCGAGGGGGACGCCGGAGGTGGCGGCCGAGTTGAGGCCGAGGTGCATCATGCCGTCGCCGCCCATGACGACGAGCGAGTCACGCCGGTCCTCGGTCTGGTGGCGCGCCCCCTCGACGGCGCCGAGGCAGGCCGTCTTGGCCTCGTCGAAGCTGCGCGCCTGGACGACCTGGAGGGTCCCCTCGGGGAGGCCCTTGAACAATTCGGCCAGGACCTTGGGAAGGATGCGGCCCGCCTTGCCGCGGCCGGCGGTCGGGTTGACGACGAGCGTCGTACAGGAGTTGCCGGAGGTCACGCGCGGTCCCCCTGGTCGGCGGCGCCCGGCCACGGCGTGGCCTCGCCCAACGTCGAGAAGACGGCGGCGCGCCCGCGGAGGTCGTCGGAGCAGCGCCCGAGTTCGCGCCGGAACCCGCGCTCCGCGCGGCGGAGGGTACGCCAGGAGTACCACACGGCGGCGCCCCCGAGAAGGACCGCGCCGACCAGCAGCAGGATCAACGGCACGGGCCGATCATACCGGCAGCGCCCTCACTCCAAGCCCGCGTAGGCGTAGGCGGCCAGCGCGGCCTGGGCGGCGTGGGCGGCGTCGGCCGTCACGGCGGGCGCGCCGACGACCGCGACGCCGGGGCCGAGCCGGAGCAGCAGCCAGCGCAACCAGGCCGGATCGGCCACGGGCAGCGTGACGTCGAGGTCGCCGTTCGGTAGCCGGACCTGGCCTGCCACCGGGTAGTACTCCGTGATCCACTGGGCGCCCGGGTGGACGATGAGGCGGACGGGCGGGGCCTGGGCCAGCGTGTCGAGCCACGTGTGGGCGGGCTCGGGGCCGTGGGCGGCGGCGACCTCGCCCGTGGCGCGGACGTCGGCGATCCGGTCGAGCCGGTAGGTCCGCCAACCCTGGCGCGTGACGGACCAGCCCGAGAGGTACGCGACCCCGTCCGCCACGAACAGCCGGACCGGGTCGACCAGGGGCCGGCTCGTCTTGCCGCGGGCCAGCCCGTCGTAGACCAGCTCGACGCGCTCGGCCTGGCTGATGGCGCGGAGGAGCCGGTCGCGCGTCGCGGGGGCGCCCGCGGCCACGCTCAGAGCCGGGGTCTCCAGGGCGCCGGGCCCGACGGCCGCGAGCTTGGCCAGGAGCGAGTCGATGACCGGGTGGAGGGAGCCGGCGGCGACCTCGCGGACCGCTTGGAGGGCGACGATGAGGCCCATCGCCTCGTCCGGAGTCAGGGTCACGGGCCGGGCCAGGACGGCGGCGTTGGTCAGGTAGATGACGCCCTCGTCGTCGACGAGGTCGAGGTCGACGTCGATGAGGTCGCCGGGCAGGCCGCCGGGCAGGCCGCAGAGGAACGCCACGGACAGGTCACGCCGGACCTGGTCCGGCGGGAGGCCGAACTCGCGCGCCACGTCGGCCAGGCGCGCGCCCGGGTGGGCCTGGAGGTACGGGATGAGCAGGAGGAGGCGGCCGACCTGTTCGGCGGCGGCGGCCTTGGCGGGGACGGGGCTCATGCCAAGCCTCCCTTCCCGGCCGGGGCCGCGGCCGCGGCGACCCAGCGCAGGCGGTCGATGACGGCGGCCCGCAAGCCGGGCGGCTCCAGGACGAGGACATCGGAGCCGGCGGCGGCGGCCTCGGCCACGAGGTCGTCGTCCCGGGCGTAGGGGACGGAGTAGACCTCGTAGCCGTCGCCCAGGCGGTCCAGGGCTGTGTCGGCCTCCGCCCGCCGGCCGCGCCGCCGGAGCGCCGGGGCGCCGTCGGGCTTGATGGCGAGGAGGGCCTCGGCCACGGGTTCGGGGGCATCGAGGCGCCGGACGTGGCCGGCCAACTCGGCGGCCGAGACCGTGGCGAACGGCGGCTCGCCGGGGACGAGGGCCGGCGTGTCCTCGATGCGCGACAGCTTGAACAGCCGGACCTCCCCGGCCGTCCGGTCGCGGCCGACGGCGTACCAGCGGCCGTGGCGGAGGATGAGCCGCCACGGTTCGAAGACCCGCTCCTTGCCGTGGTACGAGAAGCGGACCGGGGCGCGGGTCAGCCAGGCCTCCCACAGCGGCCCGAACGCGGGCTCGCGCGTCGGCAGGGTCGGGGCCACGGCGACGAGGCGGTCGGCGGCCAGCGGGATGCCGGCGGCCTTGAGCTTGGCGATGGCGCGGCCCGTGGCGGAGTCGAGGGCGGCGCCCTGCCAGACGCGCGTGGCCAGGCCGACGAGGGTGGCCTCGGCGGGGGTGAGATCGAGGGGCGGCAGCTCGTAGTCCTGGCGGCGGATGCGGTAGCCGTCGGTCTCGCCGTCCCAGGCGTCGGCCCGGCCCATCTCCAGGGGCAGGCCGAGGGCGCGCAACTCCTCCTTGTCCCGCTCGAAGGCCCGCTCGAACGCCTGGTCCGTCAGCCCGGCGTAGCCCTCGACCGAGCGGCGGATGTCGTCGCGCGTCAGGTACCGCGTGGCCGCCAGGAGGCAGATCACGAGGTTCATCAGCCGTTCGGACTTCCGCGCCATGTCTCAGGCCTCCTTCTCTCAGGTCTCATCGGTCCCACACGCCGGGTGTGCGCCGGGGGGGTTACCATGCCATCTTGACATCCCGGCGCCCGGACCGGGGCCAGCCACGCGCGGAGGACCATGGCAGGGAGATTCGCCCCGACCCCGACGTCGGACCTGCACGTCGGCAACCTGCGGACGGCCCTGGCCGCCTGGCTGGCCGCCCGGGCCGACGGGCGGGAGTTCCGGCTCCGCGTCGAGGACCTCGACCGTGACCGGATCGCGGCGGCGGCCGGGACCGCCGAACGGCAACTGGCCGACCTGGCGGCGCTCGGCCTGACCCACGACGGGCCGGTCGTCTGGCAGTCGGACCGGACCCCTGCCTACGAGGCGGCGTTGGCCGCCCTGGGCGGCCGGGTCTACGAGTGTTTCTGCTCGCGCCAGGAGATCGCGCTGGCGGCCCAGGCGCCCCACGCCGCCGACGGCCTGCGCCCCTACCCGGGCACGTGCCGCGACCTGACCGAGGCCGAACGGGCCCGGCGCCGCCGCCACCGCTCCCCCGCCCTGCGCGTCCGCGCCAACGGGGCCGAGGTCACGCTGGACGACCGGTTGGCCGGCCGGGTCACGGGGGTGGTGGACGACTTCGTCGTGCGCCGGGGGGACGGCCTGTTCGCCTACAACTTCGCCGTCGTCGTCGACGACGCCTTCCAGGGGGTCGACCAGGTCGTCCGCGGCGACGACCTGTTGAGCTCCGCGGTCCGCCAGGCGTGGCTGGCGCAGCAACTCGGCTTGCCCATCCCGGAGTACGCCCACGTCCCCTTGGCGGTCGCGCCGGGCGGCGGCCGGCTGGCCAAGCGGGACGGCGCGATCGGCCTGGCGCGGCTGGCGGCCGACGGCTGGACGATCCCCCGGATCGTGGCCTGGCTAGGCCGTTCGCTCGGACTGGAGGCCGCCGACGAGGCCACGGCCGCCGACCTGGTGGACCAGTTCAACTGGTCCAAGATCCCACGCGGCGAATGGGTCGTAGCCATGGGGTCGGGCACCGTGGCTACGGAGCGAGGACCGAGCGACAGCCAGCGGGCCCGACACCGTGGCCCCGCTGAAGAACACACTTACCCGGCAAACAACACGTCGACCACCCACACGGAGTAGGCGCCCTTCTTGATCCCCAGCGCGTCGTTGCCATCGGGATAGCCCTGCTCGGGCGGCGCGACGATGAGGACGCGGCTGCCCTCCTTCACCCCGGACAGCCCCGTGATCCACGCGGGCACGGTCTGGCCGGCCGACAGCGTGGCGGGCGGGACGGAGCCGTAGAGGTAGTTCGTCAGGGGGCCCGAGCTCGTGCCGTAGGTCTGGCGGATGAACGTCAAGGTGTCGCCGGTCCACGTGTACTCGGCGTAGTTGACCTGGATCAGCGCGTAGCCGACCGTGGCGATGTCGGCGATGGCCGGGCCGTCACCCTCGATGATCGTCACGGTCTGGAGCTCGTCCGGCTGCTTGGCGACCACGGGGAGCGTGACCTCGGGCTTGAGGTCGCCCGTGACCTCGGGGAGGCCGTCGGGGCTGGCGGCGGCAGTGCCGGAGACCGAGTGGCGCGACGCGCTGACGATCTCGGCCACGAAGACGAGGGAGTCGCCGGCCGAGATGAGGTCGCCGGAGCCCGTGTCGCCGTAGCCGTCGGTGCTCGGCATGGCCAGGAGGATGCGGGAGCCGACGCGCTGGCCGACCAGGCCCTTCTTGAAGCCCGTGACGACGCCGGAGAGGGCGAAGGCGACGGGTTCGCCGGAGTCGTAGGAGTTGTCGAAGACCTCGCCGGTGCGGCCGTCGACGCCGATGTAGTTGACGCGGACGAGGTCGTTGGGGAGGACGAAGTCGCCCGTGCCCTCGTTGAGGACGATGTTCTGGGACCGGTTGATGGCCCACGGGAACGGCACGGTCACGGTCGGCTTCTCGCCCGGCTCGCCCTCGACCGTGATGCCCGAGAGGTCGTACGACGGGTCGATGGCCGGGAGTTCCTCCTCGGCCTCCGTGTCGTCGGTCTCGTCCGTGGCGTCGGTCTCGTCCGTGGTGTCGGTCTCGTCCGTGGCGTCGGTCTCGTCGGTCGGGGTCGCCTCGGTGTCGGAGGTCGCGGCGCTGGTGGGATCGGCGGTCGGCAGGGCCTGGGCGCCAGGAGCGGCGGTCACGAGCCCGAGGCCCAGAGCGAGGCAACAAGCCAACGCGGCAGCAGTCATACGGCGATTGATCACAAGGAGAGAGGTTAACAGCCCGCCGCCAACCAAGCACACAACGCGGCGCATCAGGACGGCTGGGTGGCCTCGACCGCGTCCCAGAGGTCGCCTAGTTCTTGCCTCGTCAGTTCCCTGGTCTTCCCGGCCGGCAGGTCGCCCAGGCGGATGGGGCCGATTCTCGTTCGGGCCAGGCGGCGGACCGGATGGCCGACGGCGTCGAACAGGCGGCGCACGACCCGGTTGCGGCCCGAGTGGAGCGTCACCTGGACCAGCGAGCGGCGGCCCGCCACGTCCACCAGCTTGACCTTGTCCGGCTTGACCGGGCCGTCCTCCAGCGTGACGCCCTTGGCCAACCGCGTGACCGTCGACCGCTCGACCACGCCCTCGACCTCGGCCAGGTACGTCTTGGAGACCTCGAACTTGGGGTGGGAGAGGCGCTGGGCCAGGTCGCCGTCGTTGGTCAGCACGATCAGGCCCTCGGTGTCCGTGTCGAGGCGGCCGACGTGGAACAGGCGGCCCGCCTTGCGCGGCACGTAGTCCGCCAGCGTCGGGCGGCCCTCGGGGTCCGACATGGTCGACACGACGCCACGCGGCTTGTTCAGGGCCAGGTAGATGTGGTGGCGCTCGGGCGGCAGGCGGCGGCCGTCGACGCGGATGTGGTCACGCGCGGGGTCGACCCGCGTGCCGAGCTGGACGACGACGTGGCCGTTGACCTCGACCCGGCCCTCCTCGATCATGATCTCCGCCGCCCGGCGTGACGCCACGCCGGCTGCGGCCAGGACCTTCTGCAGGCGGATGCCTTCGGGGGGATTCGGGTCAGTCATCGGTCTCCTTCAGGGGGTCGGCCACGGTGTCAGGCCCTGTGGCTGTCGCTCGCAGAGCTCGCTCAGTAGCCACAGTGCCAGACCCCATGGCCTCAGCTCGCTCCGTCGCCACAGTGCCCGACCCCGTGGCCTCGGGTGTGTCGGCGCCCATGGACTGGGTCACGATGGTGGTCAGCTCCGCGTCCAGGGCCGCGGCGTCGGGCAGGTTGGGCGCCAGGGCGGGGAGGTCGTCGAGGCTGGACAGGCCCATGCGCTCCAGGAAGTAGTCGGTCGTCGTCAGGAGGCCGGCGCCCGTGGCCTCGTCCTTGCCGGTCTCCGCGATCAGGTCGCGGGCCAGCAGGGTCCGCACGACCCCGTCGACGTTGACGCCGCGGACCGCCGCGATGCGCGACCGGCTGATCGGCTGGAGGTAGGAGATGACGGCCAGCGTCTCGAGCGCCGCCTGGGTCAGGCGGCCGTGCTGGCCGGCCAGGATGGACTGGCCGATGACGTCGGCCAGGTCGGGGTGCGTGTAGTAGCGCCAGCCCGCGCCGACCCGGCGCAGTTCGAAGCCGCGGCCGGTCTCCGCATAGAACCGGGCCAGGTCCTCCAGCGCGGCCGTCACGTCCGCCTCGGAGACCGCCAGGGAGGCCGCCAGGTCGGCCGCCGCGATCGGCTCTGTGGCCATCAGCAGCAGGGCTTCCAGCGCGGCGGGGACGCGGGTGGGGGGGACGCGGGGGGCGGGTGCGCCTGCTGGGTCGGCCACGGTGTCAGGCCCGCTGGCTGTCGCTCGCAGAGCTCGCTCCGTAGCCAGCGTGCCCGACCCCATGGCCTCAGCCCGCTCCGTTGCCGCGGTGCCCGACCCCATGGCCTCGCCCTCGGCCTCGGTAGTCACGCTGTCTGTCATTCGGCCTCCTCGGGGATGGCATCGTAGTCGTCGGTCACGGCGATGGCGGCGTCGCCGCCCAGCCAGGTCAGCATGAGGTCGGCCAGCGGGTCGAGTTGCTCGATGCCCACCTGGCCCGAGCGGAACAGTTCGAGGACCGCCAGGAACCGCGCCACCGTGACGAGCCGGGATGCCCCGGCCACGAGGTCCCGGAACGTCGCCCGCTTGTCCCGCCGCAGCCGCTCCCCCAGCCACTCGGCCTCCTCAGCCACCGAGACCTTGGGCACCCAGACGTGCGCCAGCGACACGCGCGGCGCCTCGGCGGGAATCATCGCCCGCGCCGCCAGGGCCGCGAACTCGGCGGGAGTGAGGGTGAGCGTGACCTCCGGCATGAGGCCGCGGAACTCGGCCTCCAGGCCGCCCGGCCGGGCCGCCCGCCGCGCCTGGTCGGCCAGCGTCCGCTCGATCCACGCCGCCACCTGCTTGAACGCCCGGTACTGCAAGAGCCGCGCGAACAGGAGGTCGCGGGCCTCCAGCAGCTCCAGGTCGTCGATGTCCTCGACCTCGCCCGACGGCAGCAGGCGGGCCGTCTTGAGGTCCAGCAGCGTCGCCGCCACGACCAGGAACTGGCTCGTCTGGTCGAGGTTCCAGTTCGGGCCCTGGAGGCGGATGTACGAGATGAAGTCGTCCGTCACCTGGGACAGGGCGACCTCGGTGATGTCCAGCTTGTGCTTGGCGATGAGGCCGAGCAGCAGGTCGAAGGGGCCCTCGAAGACGTCCAGGCGGACCGCGAAGGCGGGGGTGTCGGTGCTGGCGTCGGGGAGGGCGTCCGTCACAGCCGTGTCGGCCACTCAGTCTCCCAGCCGCTGGACGATGTCGGCCTTGAGGCCGCGGGCGCGGAGGTCGTCGAGGGCGCTGGCGATGGCGCCGCGCACCATCCGGCCGCGGTCGACGGCGATGCCCTCCTGGCGCAGCCGCAACCGGGCTTGCTCCAGCGCGATGAGCTCCTCGGCCGAGACGTAGACCGTGATCTTCTCGTCGTGGCGGACCCGGCCCGACGCCTCGAGCGGCGGCTCGGCCCGGCGCCGCCCGGCGGCCCCGGCCGCGCCAGCGGTGGCCTTGGCGGTGGAGGCGGTCACGCGCGTGACCGGTTTGGGCGGGGTGCCGGTCGAGCGGAACAGCTCGCTGGCCCCCGGCAGGTCTACGCGGCGGGGCATCGCTCAAGCACCTCCCGGGCGAGTTGGCGGTACTGCAGCGCGGCGGCCGAGTCGCTGGCGTACGTCGTGATCGGCTCGCCGGCCACGGTCGTCTCGGGGAACTTGACCGTCCGGCGGATGGCGACGTGGAAGACCTTGTCGCCGAACGCCTCGACGACGCGCTCGAGGACCTCGCGGTTGTGGAGCGTGCGCCCGTCGTACATCGTCCCGAGGATGCCGACCAACTGGAGTTTCGGGTTGAGGCGTTCCTGGACCTTGTTGATCGTGTCGGTCAGCATGGCCACGCCGCGCAGCGCGAAGAACTCGGCCTCCAGCGGGATGATGACGCCGTCGGAGGCGGTCAGCGCGTTGACGGTCAGGAGGCCGAGGGAGGGCGCGCAGTCGATCAGGATGACGTCGTAGTCGGCCTTCAGGGGGCCGATGACGCGGGTCAGCGTGTGCTCGCGGGCGACCTCGGAGACGAGCTGGACCTCGGCGGCGGACAAATCGATGTTGGCGGGGAGGAGGTCGAGGCCGAGCATCGGCGTGTTGACGATGGCGTCGCGCGGGTCCATCTTCGGGCCCATCAGGAGGTTGTAGATCGTCAGATCCAGCGTGTGTGGGTTGATGCCGAGCCCGACCGACAACGAGCCTTGCGGGTCGAAGTCGACCAGGAGGACCCGTCGGCCGAGCTCGACCAGGCTGGCGCCGAGGTTGATGGTCGTCGTGGTCTTGCCGACGCCGCCCTTCTGGTTGCACAGCGAGATGACGACGGCCTCCGTCTGGGCGGGGTCACGCGGGCGCGGCGCCGGGAGGTCCGGGAGGGGTCGTCCGGTCGGGCCGAGTTTCGGCCCTGTCCCGCTATCCGGCGCACGTCTGGCCACAGAGCCTCCTCAGACTGGTTTGGGGTACTCGGGCCAGCCTAGCGTCTTTGTCGACATGTCCGGTAACCGTGGACAGGCCGGGCGGCCCGGTCAGAGGGCCCGCGGGTGGGCCGACCGGTAGACCTCGCGCAGATGGTCGGCGGTCACGAGCGTGTAGACCTGCGTCGTCGCCACGGAGGCGTGGCCGAGCAGCTCCTGGACGACGCGGACGTCGGCGCCGCCGTCGATCAGGTGGGTGGCGTAGGAGTGGCGGAGGGTGTGGGGGGAGATGTCACGCTGGAGGCCGGCCCGCGCGGCCAGGAGGCGCAGGCGGTTGAAGGCGGAGGTGCGGGAGAGGCGGCCGCCCCGGGCGTTGAGGAACAGGGCGGGGGTCCCGGGCCCCCGGACGGCCAAGGCCGGCCGGCCCCGGACGAGCCAGGCGTCGAGCGCCTGGCGGGCAAAGCTCCCGAGCGGCACGACCCGCTCCTTCGAGCCCTTGCCCAGCAGGCGCAACCCGAGTGTCGCGTCGCCCAGCACGCGCGTGACGTCGTCCACGTCGAGGGCGGTGGCCTCGGAGATCCGCGCGCCCGTGCCGTAGAGGAGCTCGACCAGGGCGGCGTCGCGCAACTCAGCCGGCCCGGCCTCGGGGGAGGCGGCCCCGGCGGCGGCGATCAGCGCGTCCACCTCCTCGACGGTCAGGGCCTTGGGCAGGTGGAGGCCGAGGGCGGGCAGCTCGGCGTCCTCGGCCGGGTTGGCGGCGGTGACGCCCTCGGCCACCCAGAACTTGTGCAGCCCCCGGACCGCCACGACCATCCGGGCGACGCTGGCGGGGGCCAGGCCGTCGCGGCGCAGGGCCGTGGCGAAGCCGGCGACGATGTCCGGCGTGACCTCCCCAGGCGCCGCCACGCCGCGGCCCGCCAGGTAGGCCGCATAGCGGGCGAGGTCGCGCCGGTAGGCCGCCACGGTGTTGCGGGCCAGGCCGCGCTCGGCCTGGAGGTGGTCGAGGTAGTCCCGGCAGGCGCGCGCGAGGGCGCCCCCAGAGGGGGCGCCCTCGCCTGTCGCTTGGCCTGCCTTCATCGTGACCAGGCTAGAACCTCCGGCCGCCGGCCGGGAATGGGCCCTACTCGGCCTTCGGCCGGCGCGGCGGCAGGAGGGTGGCCTCGCCCGTGATGACGACCGTGCCGTCCTGGTTCGTCGCGGTCGTGTCGAAGATGACGCGGCCCTTCTCGGCCAGTTCCTTGACCGTGACGGTCGCCGTGATCGTGTCGCCCGGCTTGACCGGGGCGCGGAAGCTGAGCGACTGGGCGACGTAGATCGAGCCGAGGCCCGGCATCTGCGTGCCGAACACGGTCGAGAACAGGGAGCCGCAGAGCATGCCGTGGGCGATGCGGCCGCCGAACGGGGTGGCCGCGGCGTAGACCTGGTTGACGTGCGCGGGATTGAAGTCGCCCGTGACGCCGGCGAAGTTGTAGATGTCCGTGTCCGTGATGGTCTTGGCGAAGGAGGCGGAGTCGCCGACCTTCATCTCGTCGTAGTACATGGGTCTGTGTCCTTTCGGTATCTGAGTCGGTGAATCTGAGTCAGCAAATCTGAGTCAGTGCATCTGGGTCAGTGCATCTGGGTTCCCGGATGACGGGTTGGGTTACGGATTTCTCGGGCCCCGGCTCAGGCCGGGGAGTGGATCGGGCTGGCGGCCACGGGCTCCCCCGCGAGGAAGCGCTTGGCCAGGGCGGCCAGCTCGTGCGGCCGCTCGTGGACGACGACGTGGCCGCAGCCCTCGATGCGGGCGTACGTCACGTCGGGGATGCCCGCCACGAGCTCCTTCTGGAGCCGCGGCGGCGTCAGGTTGTCCCACTGCGTCGAGACGACGAGGGTGGGGCAGGTGATGTCGCGGAGCCGTTTGCGCTCGTCGACCCCGTCGATACTCCGCGTGATCCGGCTGAGGGAGTCGAACACGTGGGGCTGGAGCCAGGAGAGCCGGTCGAACGTGCTGGCCAGGGCCAGCGTCAGGATGTGGAACGACGGGGGGAAGTGGGCCGCCGTGTTCGTGACGATGAGCCGCCCGACGCGGTCGGGGTAGCGGGACGCGACCTGGAGGGCCACGACGCCGCCGTAGCTCGTCGCCAGGATGTCGGTGTGGCGCAGGCCGAGTTCGTCGAGCAGGGCGACGACGAGGTCGCACTGCAGGTCGATCGGGTAGTCGTGGGCGGGCCGCTCGGAGCGGCCCTGGTCGAAGAAGTCGAGCCGGACGACGCGGTGGCCGTCGAGCAACTCCCCCACGACGCGGTCCCAGGACCGGCAGTTCATGTAGACGCCGTTCAGCAGCAGGAGCGGCGCCCCCGTGCCTTCGTCCTCGTAGTGCGCGCGGAGTTCACGGAAGCAGAAATCCAAGGCCAGGATCCTTCCAGGTTCGCCCGTCCCGCCCGAGTGGGCGGGACGGGCGGAGACCCGGTTCAGCGCTCTTTGACCCAGGCGGCGATGGCCGGCCCGACGTCGTTGAGGACCCGGGAGCTGACGAACAGGCCGATGTGGCCCACCGGGAACTCCTTGAGCGTCTTGTCCGTGCTCGAGATCGCGTCGAGGAACGGCCGCGTCGAGGTCGGCGGGACCAGGTGGTCCTTGAGGCCCAGCATGACGAGCACGGGGCACGTGATGTTCTTCGGGTCGCAGACCTTGCCGTCGATCTCTAACGTGCCCAGCGCGAACTTGTTGCCCTGGTAGAAGTCCTTGATGAAGGTCTTCAGCATCGGGCCCGCCTGGTCGGGCGAGTCGTAGATCCAGTACTCCATCCGCAGGAAGTCGAGGACCGCGTCCTTGTCGTCCAGCTTGTCGATGAACGAGACGTACTTGTCGAGCGTCAGCTCCAACGGCTTCAGCATGTTGAAGGCGTCGTTCATCGAGTCGCCGGAGACGAGGTTGTTGTTCGAGTCGACGATGCCGTCGACGTCCATGTGGCGGCTCCACTTGAACAGCAGCCCGTCGTCCGTCGAGAAGTCGAACGGCATGACGAACGACATGAACGTGTTGATCTTGTCCTGGTGGAGGGACGTGTAGCACGCGGCCAGCGTCCCGCCCTGGCAGATGCCGAGCAGGTTGATCTTGTCCTGCTTCGACTCGGCCCGGACGAAGTCGACGATGTCGTTCAGGTAGCCCTCGACGTAGTCCTCGATGCGGAGCCACTTGTCGACGTCCTTGGGGTAGCCCCAGTCGATCAGGTAGACGTCGAGGCCGCCGTCGAGCATCCGCTTGATGACCGACTTGTTGGCCTGCAGGTCGAGCATGTACTGCTTGTTGACCAGCGCGTAGCAGATGAGGACGGGCACGGCGTGGGGCTTCTTCACCGTCGGCACGTAGCGGTAGACCTTGACCAGGTCATCCGTGTAGACGAGTTCCTTCGGGGTCGGCGCCATCTCCATGTCGTCGAGGTCGGTCATGATCGACAAGCCCGCGGTGAGCTTGTTGTTCATGCGCAGGAGTTCTTCGAGGCTCTTCTGCGGGTCCAGGCTGAACGCTGCCATTTACGCGCTCCTCCTCGTGCTGCGGGTCGTGGTCGTCCCCGCGCCGGCCTTGAGGGCCGCCACTTCCTTCTTCAGCGCCTTGACTTCCTTGCGGAGGTCGTAGATCTTCTCCTCGACCGAGTCCATCTCGCGCCGGTTGGGGAACGGGAGCGGCTCGTAGACGTCCTGCAGGAAGTCGTCGTAGAGGATCTTGAACTTGCTGCCGGCCGCGACCGTGTCGTTCATGACGCGCTCGAAGGCGTCGGACGCGAACAGGTCGAGGAAGGCCTTCTCGTTGAAGTCCGACCAGACCGTGTAGAACTCCTTGAAGGTCGTCGGGTACTCGCCCTTGCCCTGGAGGTCCAGGAGGTGCTGGACGAGCTTCTCCATCGACTCGTTCAGGGTCTGGGAGAACAGGGCCTGGTACTCGGCCGCGCGGACGACGTAGGTCGTGTACTGGTCGACCAGCTTCTGGGTCTTCTCGATCAGCTTGCGGTTGCCGCCGAACGCCGGCATGGAGAGGAGCTTGGAGCTCATCTCGCGGTAGGCCTCGCCGGCCTTGCGCAGCAATTCGAGGTAGGCGTCACGATCGCCCTGGGCGGCCTTGACGAACAGTTCCATGAGCTCGGGCGAGGCCTCGATGACCGGCTGGTACAGGTCGGCCACGAGCTTCTGGACGTTGGTCAGGCCCTCCATGTTGGCGTTGTAGACCGACTTCAGCGAATCCGTCATGAAGCCCGGCGCGAACGGCTCCAGGAGCGGGGCCGTCATCTGCTGGTACTGGTCGGCCAGGGGCTTGAAGTAGTCCACCCAGCCCGCCATGTCCTTGGGCAGCTTCTGGAAGTTCTCCAGGTTCTGCTGCCAGAAGCTCTGGAGGTCGTTGAAGAACCGGTACGAGCCGAGGAACCGGTCGTAGGAGTCCTTGAGGAGAGGATTCGGGATGAGTTGGGTGAAGTCGCGCACACCCTTCTCCCACTGCTTGTAGACACCCTGGGCGTAGGACAGGGGGTCGGTCGAGCTGCTGGTGACCGGCTGGAACGGGTTCCACGACCAGATCGACTTGTACTGGTCATAGAGGGCCGTGAAGGGGTTCGCGGGTTCTTCCGCGGCCTTCTTGGCCGGTGCCAGGCCCTGGGACCACTGATCCCAGAAGCTCTTGTTGAGGTCCATCCACTGGGACCACGGGTTGGGTGAGTCTTGAGCCATCGAGAAACACTCCTCCTGCTAAATGTGTTGAAAGGCGGCGGCAACCGCCCACTCCGAGGGGGCCAGGCCGCGCGGATGACTTCGAGGGGTCACGTCCTTGTGCGGAGAGCAGTTTACGGTCTGGCTTCCTCGGCAGTGCCGTATCTGGAAACGTATCATCGAATCGGCCGCGCAACAACAGGTTCCGCCTGCGCGTCTCACTCTGCAATCACCCCTTGACACCGGACAGTGGGACGTGCGAGGGGCGAGCGCGGCCGGCCGCCGGCGTCACGCCCGCGTGGACAAGTTAGATTGCCTCAGTTGGTTGCTTCTTGGTTGCTTCTTGGTTGCTTCGTCACGGTCGAGCTTGGTCTGGCGGGCCGTCCAGGGGGCGTCGGCCGGGCGGAGCGCGTCGAGGCGGTCGCCCGTCACGGCCGCCCAGAGGGCGAGCACTCCCGCCACCAGCGTCGGGCACTGGAGGCGGCCGGCGAAGATGTGGTCGACGGTCTCGGCCAGGTCGGCCCAGCCGACGCCCATCTGCTTCTCCTCGCCCTCCAGGACGAAGCCCTCGGGCGGCGGCGCGGGGGCCAGGTCGCGGGCCAGGAAGACGCGGATGGCTTCCTGGGACGAGCCGGGGGACGTGAACGTGTCGACGAGGACGCGCCAGTCGGCGGCCTGGAGCTGGACCTCCTCGGCCAACTCGCGCTGGGCGGCCAGCAGCGCGGCTTCGCCGGCCAGGTCGAGGAGCCCGGCGGGCGGCTCGATCAACGTGAACCCGGCGGGGTGGCGGTACTGGTCGACGACCGCGATCCGGCCCTGGTCGTCGTAGGCGATGACGGCCACCGCGCCCGGGTGGCGCAGCCACTCGCGGCGCAACGTCTCGCCCGACGGCGCCGTGACGAGTTCCGACACGTACGACGTGACCCGGCCGTCGAGTTGCGCCGTGACGCGCGCCGGCCAGACCGGCGTGACGGTATCGGCCAGCGCGTCCCCGCTGTAAGTCCGGCCGGGCAGAGCCTCACTCATCGACCGGCAGCCGGGCCGACAGCTTGCGCCCCAGGGCGGCCTCGATCAGCCCGCGGAAGAGCGGGTGGGGCCGCGTCGGGCGTGACTTCAATTCGGGGTGGCCCTGGGTGGCGATGAAGTACGGGTGGACCTTGGTCGGCAGCTCGATGAACTCGACCAGGGTCGAGTCGGGCGAGGTCCCGGAGATGACGAGGCCGGCCTGCTCCAACTGGGAGCGGTAGGCGTTGTTGACCTCGTAGCGGTGGCGGTGGCGCTCGGAGACCTTGGTGGACCCGTAGAGCCGGGCCGCCAGCGAGCCCTTGACCAGCTCGGCCGGGTAGGAGCCGAGGCGCATCGTGCCGCCCAGGTCGCCCTCGCCGGCCACGATCTCGACCTGCTCGGCCATCGTGGCGATGACCGGGTAGGGCGTCTCGGGGTCGAACTCGGTCGAGGCGGCGCCCTCGAGGCCGGCCAGGTGGCGGGCCACCTCCATGACCATGCACTGGAGGCCGAGGCAGAGCCCGAGGACCGGGATCTGGTTCTCGCGGGCGTAGCGGATGGCGCCGATCTTGCCCTCGACGCCGCGGATGCCGAAGCCGCCGGGGATGACGATGGCGTCGACGTCGGCCAGGGCGCGGGCGGCGCCCTCCGGGGTCTCGCAGTCGTCCGACTTGATCCACTCGATGTTGGCCTTGGCGCGGTTGGCGAACGCCCCGGCGCGGAGCGCCTCGCAGACCGAGAGGTAGGCGTCGGGGAGGTCGATGTACTTGCCGACCAGCCCGACCGTGACCTCCTCCTTCGGGTGGTGGACGCGGTCGAGCAGGTCGTCCCAGCGCGTCCAGTTGACGTCGCGGAAGGCCAGGTCGAGGCGGCGGACGACGTAGGCGTCGAGGCCTTCGGAGTGGAGGACCTTGGGGATTTCGTAGATGCTCGGGGCGTCGGGGCAGGAGATGACCGCGTCCTCGTCGACGTCGCACATGAGGGCGATCTTGCGCTTGATCGACTCGGGGATGGGCCGGTCGGCGCGGCAGACCAGCGCGTCGGGGGTGATGCCGACCTGGCGCAGCGCGGCCACGGAGTGCTGGGTCGGCTTGGTCTTCTGCTCGCCGCTGGGGCCGATGTAGGGGACGAGCGAGACGTGGAGGAAGAAGGCGTTGTCACGGCCGACGTCGCGCCGGACCTGGCGGGCGGCTTCGAGGAAGGGCAGGGACTCGATGTCGCCGACCGTGCCGCCGATCTCGTGGATGACGACGTCGATGCCGGGGCCGGCCATGGCGACCATCTCGTCCTTGATGGCGTTCGTGATGTGGGGGATGACCTGGACCGTGTCGCCCAGGTAGTCGCCCCGGCGCTCGGCGGCGATGACCTGGGAGTAGACCTTGCCGGTCGTGACGTTGGCCGTGCCGGTCAGGTTGGTGTCGAGGAAGCGCTCGTAGTGGCCGATGTCGAGGTCGGTTTCCGCGCCGTCCTCCGTCACGAACACCTCGCCGTGCTGGAACGGGTTCATCGTCCCGGGGTCGACGTTGAGGTACGGGTCGAGCTTCTGCATGGTCACGGTCAGGCCGCGGGCCACGAGGAGGGAGCCGAGGCTGGAAGCCGTCAAGCCCTTCCCCAGGGAGCTCACCACGCCACCGGTCACGAAAACATGTTTTGTCGTTTTTTTCGGGCTACCCACGGGTCTTCAGCCTATCTGACAGCCCCCAGCCCTTGTCCAACCGACAGGCGGGCGGCAGCCAGCGTGACACGAGGTTGTAACGGGAAGAGCCACGGCCACGGCCATGGGGTCGGGCACCGTGGCTACGGAGCGAGGAACGAGCGACAGCCACGGGGCCTGACACCGTGGCCCCCCAGCGATCACTCCCCCGTCGATTCACTCCAACCCCCGCCGCCGCAGCAGATACACCGGATCCATGTCCCGCCCGCGAAACTCCCGGAAGGCGCCGAGGACGTCCACGGAGCCGCCCTTGGCCAGGATGCCGCGGCGGAAGGCGTCCCCGTTGGCGCGGCTCAGCCCGCCGTGTTCCTCGAACCAGGCGGCCGTGTCGGCGTCCAGCACCTCGGAGAACAGGTAGGAGTAGTAGCCGGCGGCGTAGCCGCCGCCCCAGATGTGGGAGAAGTAGCAGCTCCGGTAGCGCGGCGGGACGAGCGGGTAGTAGACGCCGTGGGCCTCGAGGGCGTGGCGTTCGAAGGCGTCGACGCCGTCGGGGTCTTGGGGGAGCCGGTCGGCCGGGGCCGTGTGCCAGGCCTGGTCGAGGAGCATGGCCTGGTAGATCTCGGCGGCGGCGAAGCCCTCGCCCTCGTGGCGCGAGGCAGCCAGCCGGTCGACCCACTCGGGCGGCAGCGGCTGGCCGGTCTCCCAGTGGCGGGCGTAGCGGGCGATCAGCGCCGGATCCCACGCCCAAATTTCGTTCACCTGGGACGGGTATTCGACGAAGTCACGCGGGGTGTTGGTGCCGGCCAGGCTGGGGTACGCGACGTCGGACAGGAGGCCGTGGAGGTCGTGGCCGAACTCGTGGAACAGCGTGACGACCTGGTCCCACGTCATCAGCGACGGCTTGCCCGGGCCGGGCCGGGACTGGTTGCAGTTGTTCGTCACGACGGGCCGGTCGCCGAACAGGCGGCTCTGGGGGACGAGGTCGGTCATCCACGCGCCGCCCTGCTTGGTCGGCCGCGCGTAGGGGTCGAACAGGACGAGGCCGAGGGGTTGCCCGTCGGCGTCGCGGACCTCGAAGGCGAGCGTGTCGGGGGTGTAGCCGGGGATGTCGTCACGCGGCTGGAACGTGATGCCGTAGAGGCCGGTGGCGGCGGCGAAGACGCCGTCGGTCAGGACCCGCTGGAACTCGAGGTAGGGGGCGAGCTGGGCGTCGTCCAGGGCCAACGTGGCGGCCCGGCGGCGCTCGGCCAGCCACTGCCAGTCCCACGCTTCCAGCGTGGCGCCGGGCTCGATCGCGGCCAGGTCCTGCTGGAGGTCGGCGGCCTCGCGGCGGGCGTTGCGGAGCGCGGCGGCGGCGACCCGGCCGAGGAGGGCCATGACGGCGGCCGTCGTCTTGACGCAGCCGTCGTCGGCGGTGTAGGCGGCGAAGTGGTCGAAGCCCAGGAGGCGGGCCTTCTCGTCGCGGCGGCGGGCCAGGGCGAGGATGAGGGGGCGGACGTCGTGGGCGGCGCCGTCCGGGCCCTGCCCCTGGCCGCGGCCGGTCGAGGCTGCGAAGACCAGGCGGCGGGTGGCCCGGTCGTTGAGGTGGGCGAGGACGGGCTGCTGGGTCGTGTTGACGAGCTCGAGGACCCAGCCGTCGACGCCGCGCTCGCGGGCGGCCTGGGCGGCGGCCTCGATCTGGTCGTCGCTCAGGCCGTCGAGGGCCTGTCGGTCGGTCACGGTCACGGCCGCCGCGGTCCGGACGGCCGGGACGAGGCTGGAGAACTGGGCTTCGAGCGTGGCGATCTCGGCGTTGAGGGCTTGGAGGCGGTCGCGGGCGGCCTGGTCGAGGTCGGCGCCGGCGCGCCGGAAGCGGCGCAGCAGTTCGGCCAGGAACCAGGCCTGCTCGGCGTCCAGCGTGACGTCGCCCCTGGTGGCGGCGGTGTCGAGGGCGCGCAGCCGGGCGTAGAGGGCGGGGTCGAGGAAGATGGCGTCATGGTGGCGGGCCAGCAGCGGCGCGGTCTCGGCCTCGATGGCGTCACGCCGGGCGTTGGTATCGGCGTCCTTCAGCGTCATGAAGGCGGCGGCTACCCGGTCGAGGTACCAGCCGGCCTCCTCCCAGTCGCGCAGCAGGCCGGCCGTCGGCGGCGCCGCGTCGGCGGCGAGGGCCTTCAGCCCGTCACGCTGGACGGCCATGGCCTCGTGGAAAGCGGCGAGATAGTCATCATCGGTGAGGGCGCTGAAGTCAGCCGGCCGAAACAGCGCGTCCGACCCCACCCCGAACAGCAACGCAAGAGAAGAACCCATAGCGGGCCATTGTGCCACGGAC
>JAISTC010000072.1 GCA_031272805.1 Propionibacteriaceae bacterium | reverse complement strand
GTATTCCGGGGTGGCGAGGACGAAGCCGCCGCGGGGGCCGCGCAGCGACTTGTGGGTGGTCGAGGCGACGACGTGGGCGTGGGGGACGGGGTCCTCGTCGCCGGTGAAGACCTTCCCGGCGACGAGGCCGGCGAAGTGGGCCATGTCGACGAACAGCGTGGCGCCGACCTCGTCGGCGATCGCCCGCATCGTGGCGAAGTTGACGCGGCGGGGGTAGGCGGAGTAGCCGGCGACGAGGATGAGGGGCTTGAACTCGCGGGCGGCGGCGCGCAGGGCGTCGTAGTCGATCAGGCCGGTTTCGGGGTCGGTGCCGTAGGAATGTTGCTGGAACATCTTGCCGGAGATGTTGTGGCGGAAGCCGTGGGTGAGGTGGCCGCCGGCGTCGAGGGACATGCCCATGACGCGCTGCTGGTTGAACTCGTGGCGCAGCGTCTCCCAGTCCGCCTCGGTCAGATCGTTGACGGTCTTGGCCTGGAGGCGTGCCAGGGCCGGGGACTCGATCCGGTGTTGCAGGATCGCCCAGTAGGCGACGAGGTTGGCGTCGATGCCGGAGTGGGGCTGGACGTAGGCGTGGGCGGCGCCGAACAGCGCGGCGGCGTGTTCGGCGGCGACGGCCGCGACCGTGTCGATGTTCTGGCAGCCCGCGTAGAAGCGGTGGCCGATCGTGCCCTCGGCGTACTTGTCGGAGAGCCACGTCCCCATCGCCAGCAGGACGGGCAGCGAGGCGTAGTTCTCCGAGGCGATCAGCTTGAGGCTGGCGCGCTGGTCGGCCAGTTCCTGGCGCGTCGCCGCGGCCACGCGCGGCTCGATCCGGGCGATCAGGTCGAGGGCCTGGCGGTACACGGGGGTGGCCAGGGCGTTGATATCGGCGGTGTCAATGGTGTCGGTCACGGTGGGAACACTACCGCGAGGGGCAGGGCGTCGTGTCGTCCAGCCGAGGCGTCGGGCCCCGCGGCCCTGGCGAGGAACACGTCATCCTGCGCGGAGGCCCGCTCGGGCCGGAGTCGCAGGACCGGGCGGCGGGGCCTGATGCCGCGGCCGGCGGGGATTGCCTGGGTGGTTTTCAGACAGCCGCCGGGAGTCACTCTCGTCCCGGCCACCTTCGTGGGCCGAGAGTGACTCCCCGCGGCGAAGCTCCGACGGGCAAGCGCCCGGTACCTCTGGAAAGGTCCGCCCACCGGGGGCCTCATATCGGAGCAGACGGAGGTCTGATCTACTAGTGAATTCCCTAGTGGGAGGCGAACCTTACGGAATGTTGAGGCCAGCCGGAAAATGTGGCGAACTTCACAATCCAGGGCCATCCGGGGCGCCGGCGGGGACTCGCGGGGAGCGTGACGAGCGGCGACAACGGGCCGGGAGGAGCGTGACGGTCGTGACGGCGGGGAGGGGGCGGTCAACGGGGCCGTTCCTTTCGCCCCGGCCACCTAAATTCAGGGGCGAGAGGAACGGCCCCGCGACCGCGCTCCAACAGGGAAGGGCCTGGTACCTGCATGCAGGCCGCCCACCAGGCGCTGTGTCGGAGCCGATCAGAAGCTCTCTCACCTGTTGATTCCCGGATCGGGGCGTGGCCTTACAGGTCGCCTAAGAACTTTTCCCGGGTCAGGTGGTAGAGGGCGATGCCCGTGGCGACGGAGGCGTTGAGGGATTCGACGGCGGCCGTGATCGGGATGCGGACGAGTTGGTCGCAGCGGTCACGGGTGAGGCGGGCCAGTCCGTCACCCTCGGAGCCGACGACCAGCACGACCGGGCCCTCGGGGATGTCGGCGTCGGCCAGGTCGGTCTCGGCCTCGCCGGCCAGGCCGACGATGTGGCAGCCGGCCTGGGCGAACGTGGCCAGGGCCTGGTTGAGGTTGACGACCTTGGCGACCGGCAGGCGGGCGGCCGCGCCAGCGGACGCCTTCCAGGCGGCGGCCGTGACGTCGGCGGAGCGGCGGGACGGGATGACGGCGCCGGCGGCGCCGAAGGCGGCGGCCGAGCGGATGACGGCGCCGAGGTTGTGGGGGTCGGTCAGGTGGTCGCAGGCGACGATGAGGCCGTCACGTTCGAGCGCGGTTTCCAGGATGTCCGCGGCGTCGGCGTAGGCGAAGGGCGGGAGTTGGAGGGCGACGCCCTGGTGGACGGCGTTGCCGGTCAGGCGGTCGAGCTCGGGGCGTGGGGTTTGGAGGAGGGTGAGCGAGGCCTCGGCGGCGAGCCGGAAGATGTCGCGGAGGCGGTCGTCCCGCTCGGCGCCCTCCGCCACATACGCCGCCTTGACCGGCAGCCCGGCTTGGAGCGCCTCGAGGACGGCGTTGCGGCCCACAACCATGTCGGCCGCCGCCTTGGCCGCCTTGGGCCGTGACCCGGGGGCCGCCCGGCCGCCCTGGCGGGCCTCTTGGCGGAGGTTGAACTGCTTGGCCTTGTAGGCCTTGTGGTAGACGCGGTCCTCAGCCTTGGGTGTCGGCCCCTTGCCCTCGAGCGCCTTGCGCGCGCGCCCGCCGGACCCGGCCGTATTGCCCTTGGGCCCCAGCCCCTTGCCCCGCTGCCGCGCGCCGCGCCGCTCAGAATTCCCTGCCATGGGGGGTGAGTGTACTGGCACATCTGACGGCCGGTGCGATCTCTAAAGTACCGGTACCACCATTCTATTGCGAGAAAACAACGATACACCGGTACCGGTACTGTGGATCGTTGTTGGGCGGTTGTGTGGGGCCGGCCGAGGCGTCGGGCGCCGCGGCCCTGGCGAGGAACACGTCATCCTGCGCGGAGGCGCGCCAGCGCCGGAGTCGCAGGACCAGGCGGCGGGGCCTGATGCCGCGGCCGGTGGGGGGTTGCGTGGGGGGTCGGCCGCGGTATCAGGTGCCCTGACCCGGGCTCGTTCCTCGCCAAGGCCAGGGCGCCTGACACCTCGGCCTGGGGCTGACAAGGGATTATCCTTGATTTGACAGTGTATGCTAGCGTATACGCAAGTACGCACAACCGGCCGAAAGGATGCCCCATGGGAACGTTTCCCGCACCCGGGCCGGGACGCTGCTGTCTGTGTCATTGAGTGCCCGGCCCCAGCCGCGTGACCACTCAGGTCACTGGCCGGCGCCCGCGTGACCGGACCAACCCGGACCAACTCCGACAACAATCCATCTTCCGCCAGTTCAAGTGAAGGAACCATTCATGCCCATCTACGCCGACGCGACCAAGCTCATCGGCCGCACTCCCCTCGTGACCATCAACCGCCTCTACGGCGACTCCGCGGCCAAGGTCGTGGCCAAACTCGAGTACTACAACCCGGCCAACTCCGTGAAGGACCGCATCGGCGTGTCGATCGTCGACGCGGCCGAAGCCGACGGCTCGCTCCAACCGGGCGGCACGATCGTCGAGGGCACGTCCGGCAACACGGGCATCGCCCTCGCCTGGGTCGGCGCGGCCCGCGGCTACAAGGTCATCATCACGCTGCCCGAGACGTTCTCGAAGGAGCGCCGGGCGGTGCTCCGGGCGTTCGGCGCGGAACTCGTCTTGACCCCAGCGGCCGACGGCGTGCCGGGCGCTAACGCCAAGGCCAAGGAGATCGTGGCGGCCACGCCGGGCGCGATCCTCGCCTCGCAGTTCACGAACCCGGCCAACGTGGCGATCCACGAGAAAACGACGGCCGAGGAAATCTGGGCCGACACGGACGGCGCCGTCGACATCGTCGTGTCGGGCGTCGGCACGGGCGGCACGATCACGGGCGTCGGCCACGTCCACAAGGCCCGCAAGCCCTCGGTCAAGCTCTACGCGGTCGAGGCGGCCGAGTCCGCCGTGCTCTCGGGCGAGCCCAAGGGCGCCCACAAGATCCAGGGCATCTCCCCCGGCTTCATCCCCGAGATCCTCGACTTCTCGGTCGTGGACGGGATCATCAAGGTGCCGAGCGAGGACGCGCTGGAGTGGGCGCGCCAGGCGGCCAAGCAAGAGGGCTTGCTGATCGGCATCTCGGCGGGGGCCGCGCTGCGCGCCGCGCGTGACCTGGCGGCCGACCCGGCCAACGCGGGCAAGACCATCGTGGTCATCATCCCCGACTGGGGCGAGCGCTACCTCTCCACGCCGCTGTACCAGGACCTGCTGGACTGACCGCAGGACACGGCGGCCCGGGTGTGACATTGGGGACGGTTCCTTTTGTCACACCCGGCCCGCCGCCTGGCGCGAGGCAACGTCAGCGCCGGATGACGGTGGGAGGATGCCTGGCCTGGCCCCCGTTAGACTCACCCCGAGAAAGGAACCCCCCTCATGCCGTTGCTCGACTCCATTACCCAGGCCGTCGGCCACACTCCCCTCGTCACGCTGTCCGCCCGGACCAACCCGACGCCCGCCACGGTCGCGCTCAAGCTCGAGTTCTACAACCCGGCCAACTCCGTCAAGGACCGTATCGGCGTGGCCATCATCGACGCCGCCGAGCGCTCCGGCCAACTCCAGCCCGGCGGCACGATCGTCGAGGGCACGTCCGGCAACACGGGCATCGCCCTCGCCTGGGTGGCCGCGGCCCGGGGCTACAAACTCGTGTTGACCATGCCGGAGTCGATGTCCCTGGAGCGCCGGGCGCTGCTGCGGGCGTACGGCGCGGAGCTCGTGCTGACGCCCAAGGCTGAGGGCATGAAGGGCGCCGTCGCGGCGGCCGAGCGCATCGCGGCCGAGCGCCATGGCATCCTGGCCAGCCAATTCAGCAACCCCGCCAACCCCGCCGCCCACTACGCCACGACCGGGCCGGAGCTCTGGGAGGCCACGGACGGCGCGATCGACGTCCTCGTCTCCCCGTTCGGCACGGGCGGGACCCTGACCGGCGCCGGCCGCTACCTGAAGGAGCACAAGCCCGGCCTCCAGATCATCGCCGTCGAGCCCGCCGAATCGCCCCTCCTGACCGAGGGCCAGGCCGGGCCCCACGGCATCCAGGGCATCGGCGCCAACTTCGTGCCCGACGTGCTGGACCGCAGCCTGATCGACGAGATCGTGACCGTGTCGACGCCCGACGCCATCGCCGCCGCCCGCCGCCTGGCCACCAACGAAGGCATCCTGACCGGCATCTCCGCCGGCGCCGGCGCCCACGCCGCCCTCGCCGTGGCCGCCCGGCCCGAGTCGGCGGGCCAGCTGATCGTGGCCATCGCGCCGGACTTCGGCGAGCGCTATCTCTCCACGCCCCTGTTCGCCGGGCTGGTGGAGTAGACCGAACCGGGTAGCCTTGCGTTCGTGCTTGGATATTTCGGCCCCGCGGGCACATTCACCCATCAGGCCCTGCTGACCCTCGGCCTCCCCGAGGACGCGCAGCCCTTCCCGTCCGTCGGCGCCACGCTCGACGCCATCCGCGCCGGTAAGGTCCGCGCCGGGCTCGTCCCGATCGAGAACTCGGTCGAGGGCGGCGTCTCCGCCACGATCGACAACCTGGCCGAAGGCAAGCCGCTCGTCATCGTCGCCGAGGTCCTCCTGCCCATCCAGTTCGGCCTGTACGTCCGGCCGGGCACCAAGCTCGCCGACGTCCACCGGGTCATCACCCACCCCCACGCCCACGCCCAGGTCCGCGGCTGGCTGGAGGCCCACCTGCCCGGCGCCAGCGTGACGGAGCGGGGTTCGACCGCCGGCGCCGCGGAAGAAGTCGCCCGCAAGAACTCGGAGTTCGACGCCGCGGTCTGCGCGGCCGCGGCCGGCCAGCTCTACGGCCTCGAGGCCGCGGCCACCGACATCGCCGACAACGACGAGGCCGTGACGCGCTTCATCCTGCTCTCCCGCCCCGCGCCCCCCGGGCCGCCGTCCGGCCACGACAAGACCAGCCTCATCCTCCACATGCGCGAGGACCACCCCGGCGCGCTGATGGAGATGCTGGAGCAATTCGCTTTGCGCGGCGTCAACCTGTGCCGCATCGAATCCCGCCCGGCCAAGGACCGCCTGGGCAACTACTATTTCTCCGTCGACGCGGAGGGCCACATCACGGACGCGCGACTGGCCGAGGCCCTCACCGGCCTCCACCGGACCTGCAAGCGCATCGACTACCTCGGCTCCTACCCCCGCGCCGACCTCACCGAACCCGTCGTCCGCGCCGGCTACCGGGACTCGGACTTCGCCAAGGCCCAGGCGTGGTTGGGGAAATTGCTCAACCCGTGACGGCGCGGCGTCACGCTCGCCGCCCGTGCCCGGTCCGGGCGCGGCCCTGGTCTGTCCATAGACTGACCCCGTGACGGGTGTGAGGCCGGGATGATGGCCGCGCTGTGGGCCTTGCTGGAGGCCGTCGCCGGGCTGTGCCTCGACATCGTCTGGGCGCCGATGGCCCTCCTCGAGCTGACCGGCCTGATCGGGCCGGAGGACAACCCCTGGGGCCGGACGGCGGTCGCGTTCGTCGTGCTCCTCCTCGTTTGGGTGACGCTCGGCGGCTTCGTCGGGAGCCGGGCGCGCCGCCTGGCCCGGCGCCTGCGTGACCCCATCGTGCCGTGGCTGGTCCGGGGCGAGACCGCCGACCGGATGCGCGCGATCACGCGCGCCGGCTACCGCCTCGCCACGACCCTCTACGGCGCCAGCCGCCACATCGACCTGCGCGAAGCGCCCGCCGAGACCCTCGGCTGGCGCTCGCCCGTCGCCGCGTCCGCCAACCTCCGCCAGCAGCGGCAACGCGGCTTCATCCGCTTGCTCTTGCGCCTGGCCGACCTCGCCCGCCTGGGTCTGGCGTGGCTGGCGGGCGTCCTCCACGGGGTCTTCCGCTCCTGGTTCATGGTCCTGGTCATCGTCACGATCGTGTGGCGCGTCTGGCAACCCGTGTTGACGTCGTTCGCGTCGCTCTGGGAGAAGGTCCAGGCGGAGCTGACGCCGGGGCTGGCCGTGACGTGGACGACGCTGATCGGCCTGGCCGTCGCGTACGTGTCGGGGGCCAAGCGGAAGGGGCGGATGGCCTGGCGCGTCAGCCGCTTCCAGCGCGCCTACGACCTCCTCGACCAGCTCGCCGTCGAGGCCGGCCACGCCCACGCCGCCCTACAAGACGTCGTCGACCGGTTCGGCGAGACGGCGCAGGGGCTGGTCGAGGCGCGGCTGCGCGACGTCACGGGCGGGGCCGCCGGGCTGAACGAGATGGGCCAGGTCGTACTGGGGCAGGGTGTGGCGGGCAGCGCCGACGAGGGGGGCACGCGGTCCGCCGGGTCGGCCGTCACGCCAGGGCCGGCGGCCATGGCGCCGACCACGCTGGAGGCAGAGCCCGCCTCGGCCTACGCCCGCCTCATCGCCGCCCTGGTCGAACTCCGCGACGCGCTGGCGACGTCGGCCGACGACCGGCTGGACGACGACGTGCTCGGCCTCGCGCCCGTGACGGCGCGACCGCTGCTGCTCGTACTGCCGTCGTGGGCCGCGCCGGGCGCGCCTCCATCAGCCGAACCCGCGCCTGACAAGCCCATTCTCGATCTCCGCGGGCTACCGGAGCTGGACCCGGCGGCCGTCGCGGCGAAGCTGGACGACCTGGGGTCACGCTGGGAGCGCCTGGACGACGCGGCGCTGGCGGACCTGCGCGCCCGGGTCCGCCAGGTCCAGAAGTGGCAGCACGCGGCCGAGGTCGAGGGCCTGTGGCTGCTGGAGGGTCTGGGGAGCTTGGCCCGGGCCAACATCAAGCACAGAAGGCCAGGCCCGCTGGGCATGGTGGCCGACCTCTTCGGCGGCCGCTAGCGCGTGACATGGGGACGGTTCCGTGCACGAGGCCACGGCGGCCGGGACCGGGTCAGGTGGGGTTGTCAATGGTGCGGCCTAGGGGCGCCAACTGGTATTGGATCGTGTCCTCCACCTGGGCCCACTGCTCGGCGCTGAAGCCGACGAATTCGAAGCCGGACACCTCGTGGGCGTCGTCGAGCAAGACGATGAGGTGGTCGCCGACCTGGAGGGCGGACGTGACCTGGCGGCCCTCGAACGGGAGCGTGACGCGGCGGTCGCCGACCACGACCGTGAATGTTTCATACTGGTCGATGCCCCTCATCGGGCTCGCGTCGACCGTCCGGCACCGGTCGCCCGACGCAGGGTTGTCCCAGGCGGCGAGATCGAACACCGGATCGCCCCGCACGGTGGTCCACGGCGGCGGGTCCGCTCGCGTGGCGGTCGCCACCGAGACCAGGACCACGCGGGCCAGGGTGCCGAACCTGGTGTCGATCACGAGTTCGACCATGGACGCCGTATAGCCCGACACGCCGGCCCTGACACGACGGCTGGGCTCGACGCACTTGTAATAGCAACTGCGGTGCGTGCCCCAGGACTGCTCCTCCAGGGGAAACACCACCTGGACGGGGATGTAGGCGTCCGCCACGAGCGCGCCCCGCGGGGCGTTCCCGGACCACCGCCTGACTCTCACGACAACCTCGATTCCGCCCTCAGCTCTGGGGCCAGGGCTTTGGGTCGTGCCACGAGATTGCACTGCCGGCCCGCGACACGCGCGCGACACGCCGACGGCGACGCCGGAAGCCCCAGCTCACGCCAAGGGGTGTGACATTGGGGACGGTTCCTTTGTCACACTTTCGGTGTCTGTCATCCTGAGCGCAGGTGTGACAAGAGGAACCGTCCCCAATGTCACATGTCCGGGTTGCCACTAGCCTTGTCTTATGGCTGGGGGGACTCGGGGCGGACGGGGCAGGACGGTGGCGCCGCTGGCCGCCATGCTGGCGCTGGTCGCGGTCGTCGTCGCCGCAGCGCGGCCCGCGCCCGCCACGATCACCGCCAACCCCGCACCCCTCCCTACCCTGTCGCTCGCGCCGGCCCCGACCTGGGAGGCGCTGCCCGCCTTGTCCGGCGGCGATTCGCTGGGCCTGCGCATCCTCGCCTACGTCGCCGCCGGCCTGTTCGGCCTGTTCATTCTCGGCCTCGTCGGCGCCCTCATCTTCCACGGCGTCCGCTACCTCATCGCCGCCTTCCGCTCCATCATCGACACGCGCATCGAGAAGCTGGTCGAGCCCGACCGGCCGACCACGGGGCTGACGATGGCGGGCGTGACGCTGGACGAGGCGGAACTGGCCGACGCCGTCACGGCCGCGCTGGCCCGGCTCGACCGCGCGGCCACGCCGGACGACGCCGTCGTCCTCGCCTGGCTCGAACTGGAGGCCGCCGCCGCGCGCCACGGCGCCGCGCGTGACCCCGCCCAGACGCCGACCGAATTCACCACGGCGCTGCTGGCGACCACCCGCGCCCCCCGTCACGCGGTGGGCACGCTCCGCGGGTTGTACCAGCGCGTGCGGTTCGGGGGCGAGGTGGCGACAGGGGAGGCCGTCGCGGCGGCCCGCCAGGCGTTGGAACAGATCGCCCGGGTGCTTGAGACCGAAGACGTGGAGGATGGCGAGGCTGCTGACACCTCGGCCTCTGAGGTGGCGCCATGAGAAGGCTCATTGTCCACATTGCCATCCTGGCCGTCGGGGCGCTGATCGCGTGGGCGCTCAGCCTCGGGATGGACCTGTCGCACGCGCTGCTGGCCGGCGCGATCGTCGTCGTCATCGCCGAGTTCGGGCGGACGGCGGGGCCGCTCGCCCACCCTGTCTTTCCCTCCGCGCCCCACCCGCTCCGGGCCGGCGCGCGGCGTGACGTCTCCGACCTGACCTGGAGCGCGTTCCGCGGTGACGGCCGCATGTCCGACCACGTCATGCGGCGGGTCCGCGGCCTGGCCGAGCGGCGCCTGCGCGACCGGGGCGTCGATCCGGGCGACCCGGACCACCACGACCGCGTCGCCGCCGTCCTGGGCGCGGACCTGGCGGACGGGCTGGCGTCGCCCGTCCCGCCCCACCCGGCCCAACTCGACCGCTGGCTGCAGCGCCTGGAGGACCTGGGCCACGCCGACCCCAGCGACGAGGCGCGTCTGGCCGCCAACCGGCAGGCGGCCGTGACCGCCACCCCCAACCCGGTCGCCGTGACCGCCAACCGAGAGGACCCCCGATGACCGAACCGACACAACCCGCCCTGCCTGTGGCGGACATCGCGCGCCTCACCGCCGCGATCCTGGACGAGGTCGAGACCGCCGTCGTCGGGATGCGCGACGCGCTGGAGATCGCGCTGGGCGCGATCCTGGCGGGCGGCCACATCCTCTTCGAGGATGTGCCGGGGGTCGGCAAGACGGTCGCCGCGCGGTCGCTGTCGGCGGCGCTCGGCCTGGACTTCGCGCGGCTCCAGTGCACGCCGGACCTGCTCCCCGCCGACATCACGGGCGCGATGGTCTTCGACCCGGCCGCGCGCGCGTTCGAGTTCCGCCCCGGCCCCGTCTTCACGGGCCTGCTGCTGGCCGACGAGATCAACCGGACCGGCCCCAAGACGCAATCCGCCTTGCTCGAGGCGATGGCCGAGCGCCACGTCACGGTCGAGGGCGTCACCCACTCCCTCCCCGCCCCCTTCCACGTCATCGCCACGAGCAACCCGGTCGAGTACGAGGGCACGTACCCCCTCCCCGAGGCCCAGCTCGACCGCTTCATGGTCCGCCTCGCCGTCGGCTATCCCGAGCGGGACGAGGAGCAGGACATCCTCCTGCGCCGCGTGGCCCGGCGGGAGGAGGCCGTCACGGTCAACCAGGTCGTCGACGCCGCCACGGTCCGCGCGCTCCAGGCGGGCGTCGAGGCCTGCGCCGTCGACCCGGATGTCGCAGCGTATTGCGTCGACCTGGCCGCCGCCACGCGCCGCCACGTCTCCCTGGAGCTGGGGGCGTCGCCGCGCGGTTCGCAAAACCTATTGCTGCTGGCGCGGGCGCTGGCCGCGATGGACGGGCGGGCGTTCGCACTGCCGGAGGACGTCAAGCGCGTCGCCGTGCCCGTACTGGCACACCGGGTCGTCGTGACGCCGACGGCCTGGGCGGGCGGGCTGCAGCCGGAGGATGTCATCCGCGGGCTCTTGGACCAGGTGGCCGGGCCGCCGAGCGTGGGAGCACGGGATTCCAGGGTCGGCGTCACGCGGTCCGCCGGGTCTACAGGTTCTGCCGGGACGGTCGCCGCCCCATGACCACGCGGGGCGCCTGGGAGTCACTGGGCCCGGGCCTGGCCGCCGGGTTCGGCGTCGGCCTGGCGGCCATCGGCCTGCTGCTCGGCCGCCCGGACGTGGCAGTCGTGGGCGCCCCCCTCGTGCTCTCCGCCCTCTGGGCGCTCTGGCGGCCGCCGGCCGGCGCCATCGCCGCGGACCTCGTGACCGCTCCGGCCGACGGCCCCGGCGGCACGGTGGCGGACGTGACCCTGACTGCCCCGGACGACGCCGACGCCCTCCGGCTGCGCGTGACGTCGCCCGGCCACCGGCCGACGTGGCTCGTTGCGGCCCCCGGCGACCTCCACCTCAGCCTCGCGTCCGTCCGGACCGGCCCCCACGCCACCTTCCACCTCGACGTCGACGCCCAGGGCGCCGGCGGCTACTTCGCCCACCTGCCCGTCCGCCTCGACTGCCCCGACGTGCTGACGCTGCCGGACGCGGGGACGCTCGGCCGCGTGCCCGTCCCGCCGCGCCTGCGCGGTCTGGCCGGGCCGCGGACCTCGCGGCGGCCCGGCGACGGGTTGGAACTGCGTGACGTCCACCCCCTCTCCCCCGGCGAGCCCCTCCGCCGCATCGATTGGCGCGCCACCGCCCGCCAGCCGAGCCTCGACGCGCCGCTGGTGCGCGGCGCGTACGCGGGTGCCGAGGCCGTCGTCCTCCTCATGGTCGACTCGCGCGACGACGTCGGGCCGGACCTCCGGACCTGGTCGACCAGCCACCAGCGCGTCGACGAGGCGTCCTCCCTCGACCTCGCCCGCCACGCCGCCGCCACCGTCGCCCGCGCCTGCCTCGCCGCCAACGACCGCGTCGGCCTCTACGACCTGGCCGCGGGCCGCCGCGCGCTCGCCCCCGCGACCGGCCGCCGCCAGCTCCGCCGCCTCGCCCACGCCCTCGCGCTCAGCCGGCCGCTCGGCTCGGCCAACCGGCGGGTCCGCGCGCCGCAGGTCCCGGCCGACGCCATCGTCTACCTGTTCTCGACGCTGCTGGACGACGAGCCCGTCACGATCACGCGGACCTTGACCGAGGCCGGACACCGGGTCATCGTCGTCGACACCCTGCCGGTCGTGCGGCCCGTGGCGCAGGTGGCGATGGAGCTGGCGTGGTGGATCACGCGGTTGGAGCGGGAGGACCGCGTCGCGGCGCTGCGGCGCTCCGGCGTGGCGGTCGTGCGCTGGGCGGGGCGGGACGCGGTGGCGGGGTCACGTTCGGGGCGTTCGGGGAGTTCGGGGGCTGCCGCGGCCTCCGACCGCTCGGTTCGGGAGGAGTTCGAGGCGTTGGTCCGCGCGGAGGAGAGGGGGCGGCGACGATGAGCCGGCCCGAGTTCGACTCGTCGCTCCGGTCGCTCGTCTACCGCTACCGCGCCCTGCGCTACCGCGAGCGGCCGCTGCCGCGCGTCGGCGTCGCGGGCGGGGCCACGGTCCCGGCGTGGGTCTTGCGGGTCGTGTCGGGGGCGGCGGTCGTCGGCGCCGTCGCCCTGGCCACGTCACGCGGCGCGCTCGGCCTGGTTCCCGGGCTCCTGGTCGGCGCGGCGCTGGCCGGGTGGATGCTGGCCGTGCCGAGCGCGCTGGTGGGCTGGTTCGTGACGGTGACGGTCGGCGTGGCGCTGGTCTTCTCCGACCACGCGCCGCTGGACCCGGCCGTGACCGGGCTGATGCCGTTGGCGTATCTCTGCGTCCGGCTCGGGGGGCTGTGTTCCCTGACCCGCTGGGAGGGCCGGGTCCAGATCGCGGCCTTGACGCGCGGTTGGCGGCGCGACCTGGCGGTGGTGGCCGCGGCCGAAGCGCTGGCGGGCGTGGCGTGGCTGACGGCCGGCGCCCCGGCCCTGATCGTGACAGCAGCGGGCGCAGCGGCCCTGGTCATCCTGACCTGGCTGGCCGCCGCCAGAATCCGCCCGTAAGGCCAGGGGGTCGGGCGCCGTGAGGCCATGGGGTCGGGCACGCTGGCTACGGAGCGAGGAACGAGCGACAGCCAGTGGGCCTGACACCGTGGCCGGGGCAGAGGAAGACTCACCCGCCGGCCAGGGGGTC
>JAISTC010000070.1 GCA_031272805.1 Propionibacteriaceae bacterium | reverse complement strand
GCACGATCACGGGCGGCCTCGTCGCCCGTGACACCGACCTCATGGTCGCCGCCCTGCGCGCCCTCGGCGCCACCATCGACGTCTCCGGCGACGTCTGGACCGTCACGCCGGGGCCGGTCGCGCCGGCCGGGAGCGTCGACGGGGGCCTGGCCGGAACCGTGCTCCGGTTCGTCCCGCCGGTCGCCGCGCTGGCGGCGGGGCCGACGACGTTTCACGGCGACCCGGCGGCCGCCGCCCGGCCCGTCGCCCCCCTCCTCGACGGGCTGGCCCAACTCGGGGCCCAGGTCGCGGGGACGGCGCTCCCCTTCACCGTGGCGGGCCCCGTGACCGGCCGGACGGCCACGATCGACGCCTCCGGCTCCTCCCAATTCGTCTCCGGCCTCCTGCTGGCCGCCGCCCGCTACCCCGAGGGCATCGAGCTGCGCCACGAGGGCCCGCCCGTCCCCTCCTACCCCCACATCGAGATGACCATCGCCGCGCTCCGGGCCCGGGGCGTGGCCGTGTTCAGCTACCTCCGCCGGACCCCCCGCCTCGCGACGGCCGGCGCCGAGGCCCTGGTCCCGACCTGGTGGCGCGTCGCCCCCGGGCCCATCACCGCGGCCGCCGAGGCCATCGAGCCGGACCTGACGACGGCCGCCGTGTTCCTGGCCGCCGCGCTGGTCAAGGGCGGCGCCGTGACGGTCCCCGCCTGGCCCGCCACCTCGACCCAGCCGGGCCTCCGCACCCCCGACATCCTGACCCAGTTCGGCGGCGCGTGGCGCCGCGACGAGGCCGACGGCTCGGTCACCGTCAGCGGCGACGGCCGCCTCATGGGCGCGGACCTCGACCTCCACTCCACGAGCGAGCTGACCCCCGTCGTCGCCGCGCTGGCGGCCCTGGCCGGCACGCCGACGACCATCCGCGGCGTCGCCCACATCCGCGGCCACGAGACCGACCGGCTGGCCGCCCTGGCGGGCAACATCAGCGCGCTGGGCGGCCGCGTGACGGAGACCGCCGACGGCCTGCGCTGCCTGCCCGGCCCGCTCCACGGCGGCGTCTGGCCGACCCACGGCGACCACCGCCTCGCCCACGCCGGGGCCCTCATCGGGCTCCGCGTCCCCGGCGTCGTCCTCGACGACGTCACGGTCGTGGCCAAGACGATGCCGGAGTTCGCCCGGGTCTGGAAGGGGCTCCGGTGAGCCGCCGCGTGGCCTACTCGAAGGGCTCGGTCTTCGCCGACGACCACGCCGGCTTCGACCGCCCCGGCCGCCGCAGCCGCCCGCGGACGAAGGACCGGCCCGACTATTCCGGCCTGCCGGTCGGCCGCGTCGTCACGATCGACCGGGGCCGCTACCGCCTGCTGGTCGACGGCCGCCCGGTCACGGCCGCCAAGGCCCGGTCGCTCGGCCGCAAGTCGGTCATCGTCGGCGACCTGGCCCGCCTCGACGGCGACACGTCGGGCGCCGACGGCACCCTGGCGCGCATCGCCGAGGTCCTCGACCGGACGACGGTCCTGCGCCGGACCGCCGACGACACGGACCCGTTCGAGCGCCCGATCGTCGCCAACGCCAGCCAGTTGGTCATCGTGACGGCGCTGGCCGACCCGGAGCCGCGCCTCGGCCTGATCGACCGGACGCTGGTGGCGGGCTACGACGCCGGGCTCGCCCCCGTGCTCTGCCTGACGAAGCACGACCTGGCCGACCCGGACGACCTGCTGTCGGCCTACGAGCCGCTGGGCGTGGCCACGTTCGTGCTGGGCCCGGGGGCGGACCTGGGTCCCTTGCGGGAACGGCTGGCGGGCGAGGTGTCGGTCTTCATCGGCCACTCGGGCGTCGGCAAGTCGACGCTCGTCAACGCGCTCATCCCGGGCGCGGACCGGGAGACCGGCCACGTCAACGAGGTCACGGGCCGCGGCCGCCACACGTCGACCAGCGCCATCGCGCTGGAGCTCCCGCCCCCGGGCGGCTGGGTCATCGACACCCCCGGCGTCCGCTCGTTCGGCCTGTCCCACGTCACGCCGGGCAACGTCCTGCGCGCCTTCGCGGACCTGGCGACGATCGCCGAGGACTGCCCGCGCGGCTGCACCCACCTGGCGGCGGAACCGGAATGCGCCCTGGACGACGCGGTCAGAGAGGGCCGCCTGGCCGAGGCACGTCTGGACAGCTTCAGAAGAGTGGCATCGGCGCTGACATAACCCCTTGTCATCCCGCACCCCATTGTCATCCCGGCGAAAGCCGGGATCTTTGACCCCGAGGAAGCCGACCGCCGGAGGAAAGATCCCGGCGTTCGCCAGAATGACAACTGTACTTGCCTTACAGCTCGGTCGTCCCCGTCCAGCGGCGGACGCGGCCGTCACGCGCGATCAGCAGGCCGCTGCGCGTCGGCGCCCCCTCGATCCAGGACAAGTCGTCGAACCCGGCCACGACGGCCGCGGTCGCCCAGCGGTCGGCGGCGGCCAGAGTATCGGCCACGACCGTGGCGGACGCGACGGACTCGGCCGGCCGGCCGGTCCGCGGGTCGACGATGCGGTTGCCGCGCTCGGCCACGCCCGACGTGGCGACCGCGCCGTTGGCGATCTCCAGCGTGGCCAGCAGGCCGCCGGGATGGGCCGGGTCGGCCACGCCGACGCGCCAGCGCCAGACCGAGGTCGGCGCCGTGAACAGCCGCATGTCGCCGCCCGCGCTGATGCCGACGGCGGAGGCGCCGAGGCGCTTCAGCAGCGGGTGGAGGTAGCGCTCGGCGACCTGGTCGACGGCCCAGCCCTTGACGAGCCCGGACGGGTCGAAGTCGCCGGCGTACCAGGCGTCGAACAGCCCGCCGGTCTCGGCCTTGGCCTCGTGGCAGAGCGCCTCGACCTCGCGGACCCGCTTGTCGGCGCGGGCGAGTTTCAACGTGCCGGCGGCCAGGCGGCGGAGGTCGGACGTCTCGAGGACGGGCGACAGGCGCTTCTCGACGAGGCGGAGTTCGTCCCAACACGACCGGACGGCCGCGTTGAAGCGTTCCCGCTCGTCCTCGGGCCCGCGCACGAGTTGGATCGTCACGACCGTGCCGAAGAGTTCTTCACTGGCGGCCCAGCGCCGCCACGAGCGGGTCCGGCCGCGGAGCGTCCGGGAATCGGGCCGGACGATGGTCCGGGGGGAGCGCGCCGGCTGTTCGCGCCGACTGACTTGCGTGGTCGTCATCGTTCACCTACCTGCTGGATCCACCGGGTCCAGGCGTCCCCGGGCGGCCCGTCGCCACCCGACTGGCTTCATCGTGACCGGCCTCCTCTGAGACTTCGCCCAGAAAGGGAACCTGGCACGACGGGGAATGCCTTGGTATGATCCACATGATTTACATGTCAACGGCATACTACCATGCAGGAGGGACCATGCCAACGACGACGCCCAACCCTGGACCGTTCTCTTTGGGGCATCTCCCCTCGCCCGGCCGGGTCTTCGGGACCGCCACAGTCGGCGAGCGCGGCCAGATCGCCATCCCCGCCGACGCCCGGCGCGAGTTCTCCATCTGCAGCGGCGACAAGGTCGTCGTCTTCGGCAACAAGGTCAACGGGGCCATCACCTTGATCAAGGCCGACGTGTTCGAGGAGTTCGCCGACTTCTTCCTGACGAAGCTGGGCAAGCTGAACGAGTCGGCCCAGGAGTTCTTCGCGCAGTTCGTGGCCGCGGCGACGGGCGCCGAGGCCGACGCCGAGGCCCAGTTCGCGGCCGAGGCGGCCGTAGCCGAGCAAGCCGCCGAGGCCGCGGCCAGCGTGACCGCCTCCGCCCCCGACCCCAGCCAGGGCTGATGTCCAGGGGCGCCCCGCCGACGCGGGGCCGCTACCGCCGCACGGTCGGGCTGGCGCTGCGCTGCGCCCTCCAACTGTGGTGGCTGAGCAAGACCCGCTCGCTCCGCCCGCCCGCCCGGCAGGCCGCCAAGCAGCGGGCCGTCTACACGGCCCAGGCCCGGCGTATCCGCGAGTTCGCCACGGAGATGGGCGGGCTCATCATCAAGCTGGGCCAGTTCCTCTCCATCCGCATCGACTTCCTGCCCAAGGAGTACATCGACGAGCTGAGCGCGCTCCAGGACGCCATCCCGGCCGTGCCGACCCCGATCATCGCCGCGCAGGCCGAGCGCGAGCTGGGCCGGCCCGTGACGGAGGTGTTCGCGTCGTTCGACCAGCAGCCGATCGCCGCCGCGTCGCTCGGCCAGGTGCACCAGGCGCGCCTCGTGACGGGCGAGGACGTGGCGGTCAAGATTCTCCGGCCCGGCATCGAGGACCTGGTCGAGACCGACCTCCGGTCGCTCCGCGCCATCATCCGCCTGGCCGGCCGGTTCACGAGCTTCGGCCGCTTCACCGACCTCGACGCCTTCTACCGCGACTTCGAGGACACGTTCCGCGACGAGCTCGACTACGGCAAGGAGGGCCGCAACGCCGAAACGTTCCAGCGCAACTTCCTCCTGAGCCCCTACGTCGACATCCCCAAGATCTACTGGGAACACTCCTCCCAACGCGTCCTGACGATGGAGTACATGGACGGCGTCAAGATCAACGACCTGGAGGCCCTCGACCGGTTCGGCGTCGACCGGCCAGCCCTCGCCCGGCGCTTCCTCGAGCTGTACCTCCAGATGTTCCTCCACGACGGCTTCTACCACGCGGACCCGCACCCCGGGAACGTCCTGGTCCGCCCCGACGGGCTCATCCAGCTCATCGACTTCGGCATGGTGGGCGCGATCCCGGAGGAGATGCGGCGGGGCTTCGTCACGCTGATCATGGCCGTGCTCCAACGCGACCCCGGGCGCGTGGTGGCGGCATTCCAGCAACTCGGGTTCCTGGCCCCGGGGGCGGACGTCCGGCGGCTGCGCGACCACATCATGCCGCTCCTCGACGCCCTGACGAAGGACCTCGGCGTCCTGTTCCAGGGGACGACGTTCCTGGAGGGCATGATGCAGGGCGACATGATGGCGGAGGTCAAGGTCGACGCGACGACGCTGGCCGGGATCCAGGACTTCATCTACAGCCAGCCGATCCAGCTCCCGGGCAACACGACGTTCCTCGGCAAGGCGCTGATCACGGTCGTGGCGAACTGCTTCAAGCTGGACCCGAAGCTGGACATCATCGCGGTGGCCGAGCCGTTCATCCAAGAGGAGACGAGGCCGGACGTCCAGGAATTGGTCACGCGGTTGGCCAAGGAGGGCCTGGACATCGCGCGGTCGCTGGTCCCGACCCTGCGCCACCTGATCTCCCTGGCCGAGGCCCTGGACACGGGCTCCCTGGACGTGGGCCTGCGCGAAGCGCAGTTACGCCGCCTGGAACAGGCGTCACGAACCGAAGCCCGGCGGACCCGCCAGACGGTGGCAGCCGCCACCGTCCTGCTGACCGGCATCCTCGTCCTGACCCTGACAACCCTCCCCTGGCTAGGCATAACGCTAACCACGGCAGGCGGGCTAGCCCTCCTATGGACCACCTTCCGCCGCCACTGAGTCACTTCTGCCGCCTGGCCCACCCTGTCATCCTTCTCCCCCCTGTCAGGCTGACAGAGGGGGCGCCCAGACAGACGACCCTGGCCCGAGTGTCACTCGTGGATGGTCTGCTCGCGCTTGAGTTCAGCGATCTTGGCCTGCCAGGGGCGCACGGCCACGGTCAACCAGACGATGGCAGCGCCTGCGACCACCACGCCCGTCGCCAGGTCAGCCCAGCCGGCGGCCACGTCATGCGGCCCCAGCACGTTGACCAGGCCGACGACGACGCACACGACGGCCAACACCGCCACGAACCAGCCGATCGCCCGGAGCTGCCGGACGTGGCGCTCGTAGTACTCCACGCGTGACTGGAGGTCGGAGAACAGCTCGAACGGACCCAGCGCCGCCGGACGGCGCAGGCACACGACGCCCATCGACTGGTCCAGCCGCGGGATCCGGACCTGCTCCGCCCCGGAGTCGGCCAGCGTGTCGAGGTACTCCCGCCACGCGCGGCTGCGGGCCGACGCCAAGGGGTTCTTCTCGTCGATCAGCAGTTGCGTCCGGTAGATGTACGCCCCGGGCTCGCCGCGTTCGAACGTGTACGAGAAGTTGCCCACCCGGATGAGGTGCCAGCCCTCGGCCGACATCGAGTTGAGCCAGTCGTCTTGCTTGTCCAGATCCACGAAGGACTTGTACACGCGCTGGGTCGCCGTCATGTCAGCGCCCCCTTTCCAGGACTTGTTCCCCGTTGGCCACCAATTCGCGCAGGCGGTCCAGCTCCTGGCGCGCGGCGGTCAACCCGAGTTCGGTGATGTGGTAGGCCTTGCGGCGGGGCTCGTCCCCCTCCGCCGGCTCGATCCAGCCCCGCTCGACCAGCGTGCTGGTGGCACCGTAGAGGGTGCCGGCGGCCAGGTTGACCCGGCCGTGGCTCATCTGCTCGACCTTCTGCATGATCCCGTAGCCATGCAGGGGCTCCGTGACAGAGAGAAGGATGTAGAAGACCGC
>JAISTC010000061.1 GCA_031272805.1 Propionibacteriaceae bacterium | reverse complement strand
CGGCGGTGGAGGCCTCGGCGGCGGAGGTGGCGGCGGAGGTGGTGGTGTCGGTGGCGCCGTTGTCGGCGCTGCTGCAGGCGCCGAGGGTCACGGCGAGCGCGGCGAGGACCGCGGCGCCGACTCGGCGGGTGGTAGGACTCATGGGAACACTTCCTTATGACTGCGTTGTGATGGAGTTGTGTGGCAGGGCCGAGGTCGGCTTGCAAGACCAAAGGTAAGCGCTTACATACCGAGGATGCAAGCGCTTACGTATAACGATTGGATAACAGGCCCGAGGTCGAGGTGTCGGCCCCAGGCCGAGGTGTCAGGCGCCCCCGCCCTGGCGAGGAACGAGCGAGGCCAGGGGGTCGGGCACGCCGGCTACGGAGCGAGGAACGAGCGACAGCCAGCGGGCCTGACACCGTGGCCGGGGGTGTGAGTCTGCTGTGGTCTGGGTTGGGGATTGTCTCCGATAGCGGCCACGGTGTCAGGCCCCGTGGCTGTCGCTCGTTCCTCGCTCCGTAGCCACGGTGCCCGACCCCATGGCCACGGTGCCCGACCCCATGGCCGCGGGGCCCCGTGGACCGGATTGGCTCGCACCGCGTCATCACTGATAGCTTGGCCATGCCACTGGAATCCTCCCAAGTGAAATCCGCCCTCACTAAACTCTCACGAGAAAGCCAGCGTCATGGAAACCACCGATCCGACCACGCCCGAAGTCCCTCTCCAACCGACCACCGCCCCCGCCGTTCCCAGCGAATCCGCCATCCCGTCCGAACCCCTCCCCGACTACCAGGCGCCCGCCCCCGCGGACGCCGTCGCCGCCGTCACCGGCGCCGCCGATCAGGCCACGCCGCCCCCGGCCGCGCCGCAGGGCCAGGTGCCGTATCCGGCCCAGGGCCAGGTCCCGTACCCGCAGCAAGATCAGGTGCCGTACCCGGCCCAGGGCCAGGTGCCTTACCCGCCCACGGGCGCGGCGCCCGCCGCCCCCGCCAAGAAGGGTGGCAAGGCCAAGGTCGGCGCGGGCGTCGGCGGCGCGGTCGTCGTGCTGGCCGGGGCCGGGATCACGCTCGGCCGCATCCTCGGCGGCATCCCCGACTACGACGAGGCCAACGTCGAGACCATCAATTTCGGCAACACCACCGTCGCCGTCGACACGAGCTGGGAGGCCGTCGACGACGGCTCCGGCGAGGTCATCTACGCCGACTTCGTCGACCCCAAGAAGACCGGCGCCAACGACCCGGTCAACGCCCAGATCAACCTGCTGACCGAGCAGTGGGCCGACGGACCGGTCAGCGCCGCCGACTACGCCGCGGCCAAGGAGAGCCTCGAGCCGGAGATGGCCGGCATCCTCGACCAGTACGTCGGCGTCATCTGCGCGGCGGGCACGCAGGTCAACGAGGCCACGCCCTACGTCACGAGCCCGGACGCCAACACGACGTGGTCCGTCAGCTTCGACAAGTGCGACGTGACGAACAAGATCGGCACGGGCACGGTCCAGTGGAGTGGCTACGTCCAGATCACGCTGGGCAACGACGGCGTCGCCTACACGGTCCTCGTCGCCGCCGAGACCAAGATCTGGGACAAGAACATCATCTACTTCCAGGACATCGGCAACAGCTTCGACGCTAACGGCCAACTGGCGGCGTACGTCAGCTAGCCGGCAGGTAGCCATGGGGCCTGACACTGTGGCCGGCGCTGGGTGTTTCCCATGGCGGCCACGGTGTCAGGCCCTGTGGCTGTCGCTCGTTCCTCGCTCCGTAGCCACAGTGCCCGACCCCATGGCCAATTCCGTGGCTACTCCTCTGGTGTGACGAACGTGGCGTCGACCAGCTGCGTCGGGTCGGCCAGGCCCTTGACCAGGCCGGCCGTGACGGCGGCGTCGTTGATGGCGGGGAGGATCGACCACGTGTACTGGTCCTTGAACCACGCCTCGTTCTGGGCCAGGCCGTAGAAGCGCAGGCCCTCGATCATCGGCTTCATGTCGGCGACGGTCGAGCCGATGGCCTGGGCGATGACCGCGCGGGCGGCGGCCGGGTTGGCCGTGTAGTCGGCGACGGCGTCGTCCCACGCCGCCAGGAGGGCCCGGATGGCGGCGGGCTGGGCGGTCAGCGCGGCCGTCCGGCAGAGCAGGACGTCGGAGACGATGCCCTCGTCCGCGCCCGCGTCGTAGACCGTCCGGGCGTTCGGCTCGTCGGTCTTGACCTGGCTGATGTACGGCTCCCACAAGACCGCCACGGCCACCTGCTCCTCCGTCAGCGCCGCCGCCGCGGCCGCCGTCGAGAGCTGGACCTTCGTGATCGAGCCGGGGGTGAGGCCGACCTCGGACAGGGCGTGGTCGAGCAGGAGTTCGGCCCGGGAATTGTCCTCGAACGCGACGGCCTGGCCCGCCAGGTCGGCCACCTTGACGACGTCCGCACTGGTCGTGACGATGGCAAAGCTCGACCGGGCGGCCGACGTGACGAGGACGATCTTGGCGTCGACGGCCTTGTCCTCGACCAGGTGGAGCGCGGTCTGGGCGGGGGTGTTGGCGCAGTCAGCCTGGCCGGACTCGAGGGCGGCCACGAGGTCGTCCTCCGTCTGGAAGTCCTTGAACGCCACGGTCAGGTCGCGGTCGGCGAAGTAGCCCGCCGACTTGGCCACATGCCACGGCCCGTAGTTGGCGCGCAGCGGCAGCGCCATCGTCACGCTCAACGGGCCCGCCGAGGGCGTCGCAGACTCGTCGGCACCGGGCAAGCCGGCGCAGGCGGCCAGGCCGAGGGCGGCCAGGGCGAGGCACGAGGCCGCGGCACCGTGACGGAAACGGAGGAACATGGCTGGCCTCTCGGGGCGTGGAAAAGGCTCTCCCAGCATAACCAGTGAAGCCGGTCACAGCCACCCTTGTCCGCGGGACGTGTCGCCAGTGGACACACGCCGGGGGCCAC
>JAISTC010000040.1 GCA_031272805.1 Propionibacteriaceae bacterium | reverse complement strand
CCCCTTCGCCCCAGGCGTGATCGGCTACGTCACGACCCAGATCCTCAAACACCGCACCTAGGCCAGCGCATCCCCGCCGCCCCAAGACTCATTGTCATCCCAAGACTCATTGTCATCCCAAGACTCATTGTCATCCCGGCGAAAGCCGGGATCTTTCCCCCTTGTCTTACCCCAGCCCCAAGATCCCGGCTTTCGCCGGGATGACAAGGGAAGTTGGAGTGACCAGGGACAGCCGAACTCGGCGCCGACGTGACCCTGTGGAACCGCCAACCCAGCCCCGCGCGGACGCGACGACGCAGCCCAACGCCACCACGGTTGGGGGGTCCGGGGGGCGAAGCCCCGCCGGCTGGGGGTGTGGGGGCTTGGCCCCCACAGGGATAACGCGAAAGGAGAGGTCCATCCCTGATGGACGGACCTCTCCTTCTTTCGCGTGCGCGACACTGGGTTCGAACCAGTGACCTCTTCCGTGTCAGGGAAGCGCGCTACCACTGCGCCAGCCGCGCGAATGCATCGTGCGATGCTTCGAGGTGGAGACGGGATTTGAACCCGTGTACACGGATTTGCAGTCCGTTGCCTCGCCTCTCGGCCACTCCACCGTGTTCTCCGAGCGGACGACGGGATTCGAACCCGCGACCCTCACCTTGGCAAGGTGATGCTCTACCAACTGAGCCACGTCCGCGTTGCGACCTCTCGGAGGCGCGAGCAGTTACTTTACCAAGGGGTGTGGGGGTGGGCAAGCCGACGGCGCCGGAGCGGTTGTGACGTTGCCCACATCCCCGCCGTCACGCGTCGACGCTGGCGACCGTCATGCCGCCGTGGCCGAGGACGGGCTGATCCATCGCCATGAGGGCCTCGCCGAGTTCGGAGAACGGGATGACGGCGCCGACCAGCTTGGTCGGGTTCAGGCGGCCCGCCACGATCAGGTTGAGCATCGCGGGGTAGTCGCAGGCGGCCATGCCGTGGGAGCCGGAGACGCGGAGTTCCCGGGCGATCGTGATGTCCCACGGGAGCGGCGCCATCGCGTTCGGGCCGAGCATGAGGCCGACCTGGACGTGGCGGCCCTGGCGCCGCAGCGACCGGACCGCCGCCTCGGCCGTGCCGGCCGAACCGACGGCGTCGACCGTGACGTGGGCGCCGCCGCCGGTCAGTTCAACGATGGCGGCCGCCGGGTCGTCGGACAGCACGGTGTGTTCGGCCCCGAGGTCGTGGGCCCGGGCGAGCGCCTGTTCGGAACGGTCGACGGCGACGACGTTGGCGCCGAGGGCCTCGGCCACCATGATGACCGAGAGGCCGACGCCGCCTGTGCCGAAGACCGCCAGCCACTCCCCCGGCTTGAGGCCGCCCTGGGCCGTGACGGCGTGGAAGGCCGTGGCGAAGCGGCAGCCGAGGGACGCGGCGGTCACGAAGTCGAGCTCGTCGGGGAGGATGACGAGGTTCATGTCGGCCTGGCGGACGACGACGCGCTCGGCGAACGAGCCGTAATGAGTGAAGCCGGGTTGCGTCTGGTTAGGGCAGACCTGGGCCTGGCCGGTCCGGCAGAAGTCGCACTCGCCGCAGCCGTTGACGAAGGGGGCCGTCACGCGGTCGCCGACCTGGTAGTGGGTCACGTCGGGGCCGACCGCCACGACAGTCCCGGCGAACTCGTGACCGGGCACGTGCGGCAACTCGACCGGGTCGTGACCCCTCCAGGCGTGCCAGTCCGACCGGCACACACCGGTCGCGGCCACGGAGATGATCGCTCCATCGGGTGGACAGTCGGGTTCGGGGATGTCGGCCCACAGGGCAGGCCCGCCGATTTCCTCATACATGACAGCGCGCATGAACCGAAGGCTAGCCGACTCGTGTTACGACGGATAGACCTGGGGCGCGGCCGCCGATGTGCGGTTGAGACACCGACCGGGTAGAGTGTTCGAGCCCTAGGGCGTATGGCGCAGTGGTAGCGCGCTTCGTTCACACCGAAGAGGTCACTGGTTCGAACCCAGTTACGCCCACCCAAGATTAGTTGTTCGAGACAGGCCCCGGCCAAGGACCATCGCCTTAGCCCGCGACGGGGCAACAACCATGAAGATGTTGCCTTCGAGCACTTGAAGGTCTCTGGGCTCGGTGTGCAGCCCACTGGCCCAGCCAGCCCCTGCCACCGACTATGTGCGGGTCACCGTAGAGTGCCCACCCATGGATTCCCTTCTTCCCGTGGATGGGCCACCGGCCACCGGCTGGCTGGCGTCACGACCGGCCGCGTTGGACCCGAGTCTGTGGGCCGAGACTCGGCCGACAGACCAGACTCTGGTGGCACTCGCCCTGCCGCGTGGTCAAGCGGTTCATGGTTTGGACGGCCAGCTTCTCGGGTGGGAGTCAGGGCAGGACACCGACTGCGACCTGGGCGAGTTGTGGCTGAGTTGCGCGCGGCGCTTCCCAGACACCGGGCTCTGGCCCATCGTCGACAGCCGCTTCGGCCTGCATCCCGGTCGGCACTGGCACGACCTGACAACTGACGACGGCCGACCCTATTGGCGTGACCCTTATGCCGTGCCCAGCGACGTCTACGATGCAGTCAACTGTGCCGATCGCGCGGACTACCACCACGACTTCGACGCGGACGACGAGTCGGAACCATTGGATCAGCTCTTGCAGGATCTCGGCCTGCCGGTCGCCGACACGACATTGGCCGAGGCCTCGACGTTCCCGGATGACCCGCTCGCTCGCCTCGTCGCCCCCAAAGTCTGGAAATCGCTGACATTGGTCGCGTGCCGGCGTCCCGCCGACTCGCTCCTCGTGCTGGACTTCGGAGTGCCCAACGACAACGCCACCCCCGGCATCTTCACGGGGGTCCTGCGGTCCTGGGAGACGCGGTTCGGCGTCGTACCGGTGATGCTGGATCTCTGCTACACGTCCTTTCAGGTGCTCGCTCCTCCCATAGCCGACAGGCAGGTCGACCGCCTGGCTACGGAGGTGTTCGCGTTCGCCATCGACACAGCGATGCAAGGCGGGTTCTATCGCGAATTCGGCGACAGGGACGTGGGCGCCCCAGAGATGGTTCGCTCCCGAGAGTGGCTGATCTGGTGGGACTGACAGCGTCTGGGAGTGACCAGATTCACTTCTGCGGCCGCGTGCGCCGTAGGCTCGGGCTGTGACTCCGTATCCCCGGCCTGCCGTCGACGTGGCTGCTGGCCTGGCCGCGGCGGCTTAAGGATTGGGACAGGCCATGCAGGGGTCACGGGTGCAGCGGGTCGCGCTCGACCGAGCGCTGGCGTTGCCCGGCGCCACGCTCGAGTGGCCGTTCGGGCCGGACTGGGACGTCGTCAAGGTGCGCGGCAAGGTGTTTCTGCTCATGGCCGAACTGCGCGGCCAGCCCATCGTCATCCTCAAGGCCGACCCGGTCGACGCCCGCCTGCTCTGCCAGGACTTGGCCGAGGTCACCCCCGGCTACCACATGAACAAGCGCCACTGGATCACGCTGTCCCCCGGCCCCGGCCTGGACGAGGCACTGGTCCAGGACCTCGTGACGGACTCCTACCTGCTGGTCGTCGCCGGTCTGCCGCGCGCGCAACAGCCCGTGGACCCCGAGCGCTTTGGTCTGGGCAGCGCCGCACCGCCGGACGAATGAGCGGCCGAGATCCTGCGACTTCAAGCCGGCTGACGACACCTCGCGCAGCGGCGGATCTCCTTGTCACGTGGCCACTCCCCCGGCTGCACGCCTCTTGCGGGAGCGGTCGACCGCGATGGCCGACAGGGCGGCTGTGGGGCCGGTCAGGAGGAATACCAGGAGGACGATCGCCCAGCCGGCTGGGAGGGGGCCGAGGCGGACGATCTCCGTACGCGTGATGTACGTGTAGTTGGTCTCGTCCGCGGCCGCCTGGACCAGCGTGACGTCGCCCAACACCGTCTGGGACGGTTCCCAGAAGTCCGCCTCGACGACCGTCAGCCACGCCCCCAAGCCTTGCAGGTCGGGTTCCGTCACGGGCCCCGCCCAGCTCGTCCGCCCCGCCCGGCCGCGGCCGTAGTAGTCGTCCTGGCCGGCGGCGGCGGGCCGGTCGAAGACCGCGTCCATCCGGTGGTCGGCGAAGACGTAGAGGACGACGTGCTGGTCTGCTGTCGCGGCCTGCGACAGCAGGAGGGGGTAGACCGGTGTGGCGGCCTCGAACGTGAAGCGGATCGGCTCGAGGTCGCCGTCCAGCGGTGCCGTGTCCGACGCGAGCTTCAGCGCCGTGAAGTACCAGCCGCGCTCGACGTAGTCGCCCAGGAGCGCGCTGACGGCGTCGCTCAGCCCGTAGCCGTTGGCGTCGAGCCAGGCGGTCAGGCCGTCGGCGTCGGACGCCCGGAGGACAGTCGCCTCGAAGGGGCCGAGGCGGACGACGTCGAGGACAGCGGGCGCCTCAGAGCCGGCGGCGCTGCCATCCGCGGCGTGCGCGCCGCCGAGCGCGAAGCCCGACAGGCCCCACCAGTCCTTCTCCACCGTCACGATGGGCGCGATCTGGTCGAGGATGACGCTGAACAGGGCCTTGTCCCCGGCGGTCACCGTGGCCTGGGTCGGCGTCGGGAAGATGAGGCCGGTCTCCTGCGTCACGGAGTCGACGGTCAGGCGCATGTCCACCGTCTCCTCGGTCCCCGAGTAGGTCACGATGGCCGCCTCCTGGGCCATCTGGACCCGGGCGGCGGGGTCGTAGGGCGCGAACGCGCCGCAGGCGCAGGCGGCGGCCGGATTGGCGCCCTGGAAGGCGGTCACGCCCGCCAGGGTCAGCAGGAGCGCGAGGCCGCGGAGGGCGTGGCGGCGAGCGTGGCGGCGGAGGGAGTGCGAGGTCATGGGACCAGGGTGTCGCAACGCCCCGCCCCGTGGGGGCGTTGTGGCCAAATCGTTATGCCGCCGTGGCCAAATCGATACAGAAGGACCGGTACCGCTGGACCGTTGTTTCGGAACAACGGTCCAGCGGTACCGGTACTTGGTGATTCTCCCTTCTGTTGGCGTGTTCTCCGTGTCGTTGTGTGGGGGCGGCCGCGGTGTCAGACACCTCGGCCTAGGCGAGGGGCGCCTCGCCCAGGGTGACTGTGGCCGTGTGGGTGGTGCCGGTTTGGTCGGTCCAGCTCGCCTGCACGCTGTCGCCTGGGGCGTGGTCGGCCAGGATGGCCGCCACGTCGTCCAGCGTGGTCACGGTCTGGCCGTCGACCGCCGTCAGGTACGACCCGGCCGTGATGCCCGCCGTGGCGGCCGGCCCGCCCTCGACCACCGCGACGATCGCCACCTGGTTGCGGGACGGCGTCACCGTGATGCCGAACGCGGCGGTCCGGCCCAGCGTGACCGTGTCCGACGCCTCGCCCGCCAGCACGTCCTCCGCCACGTCCAGCACCGTCGTGATCGGGATGGCGTAGCCGACGCTGACCCGGCTGTCCGAACTCCCCGCCACGTTCATGCCGACGACCTCGCCGTCCGCGTCCAGCAGCGCCCCGCCCGAGTCGCCCGCGACCATCGCCGCGTCGACCTCGATCAGGTCGTAGAGCGGGGACGTGCCCGAGCCGTCCTCGTTGCTGACCGTGATGTCGGCGCCGGTGGCCGTGATCTGCCCGGCCGCCGCGACGAGTTCGCCGCCGCCGTTGGCGTTGCCGACGGTCGTGACGGTGGCGCCGGTCGTGACGGGGTCGGTGTCGAGCGTGACCGTCTCCAGGCCCGACGCGCCCTCCAACTGGAGGACGGCGACGTCGGCCGTCGAGTCGTAGCCGAGAACCTCGGCTTGGTACTCCTCGCCCGTTGCCGGGATCGTCACGGTCACCTCGGTCGAGCCCTCCACGACGTGGTGGTTGGTCACGACGATGCCGTCCGAGTCGATGACCAACCCGGTCCCGGCGGCCGCGCCCGTGCCGTAGTCGATGATGGTGTCGATCAGGACGATGCCGTCCGTGTCGACGTCGGCGGCCTCGGTCGTCGTCTGGCCCTGGCCGGCCGTCCCACTCCCCCAGTCCTGCCAGCCGCCGCCGGCCTGGCCGCCGCCCGAAGGCCGGCCCTGGCCCGACGGACCCGTCTGGCCGGACTGGCCCGATTGCCCCGACGGACCCGGGTACCACGTGATCTCCGGCGCCTGCTGGCTCGACTGACCGGACTGGTCCGTCGTCGGATCGGTCGCCGTCACGCTCTGCTGCTCCGTCGTGCTCTCGGCGCTGCCGTCCGTGATGGCAGGCAATGCGAACGATGCGCCGGCCGTCAGGATGATGACCAGCCGGGCCGCGAGGCTGAGCAGGTATTCCATGGGGAACTCCTCCACTGACTCGATGAATTGGACAGCCACCACTGTTGCGGGCCCGGTCTCAGGAATCCCTCAGAGACAGAATGCGCTTGTCGGAGGGCGATTCTCGGCTCAGTCGGCCGACTCGCCGCTGAGTTCTTGGAGCCGCACGGCGATCAGGTCGGCCAGATCCATCTGCTCGCCGTCACGGCCGCCGCGGCCGATGATGAGCGGCGGGGCCTGCGGGGTCAGCTCCGCCCCCCGCAGCCGCGCGCCCAGCCCGCCGGGCACGGTCAGGACGTAGTAGCGGGCCTCCGCGTCGACCGCCAGGGACTCGTTGGCCCGGAGGTACCAGCCCGTCACGTTCGTGCGGTACTTGCCGCCGGAGTAGCCGGACGCGACGAGCCGGACCTGGGGCACGCCCCGCGCCTGGAGCTCCGCCACGAAGCCGTCGAGCAGCGCCTGGGCCTTGGCCTGTTCCGTGGCGCGCGCCGCCGCGAGCGCGGCTTCGTGTACGCGCGCGGCCTCGCGCCGTTGGGCGGCCCAGTCGGACGTCATGGGAGCACGCTACCGGATCGGCGCCGGGGCGGGAGTGTAGCCTTGGGGCCACGCACGCGGCCCTACACTCCGAGGAGTACCCCAGCCCATGAGCGACGACATCCAGGACGACATCCAGCAGGCGTCCGACGCCTGGCTCGACCTTCTGCCCCCCTCTCCGCCGGTCGTGGCGGACGCGCCCGAGGAGGCGGCCGAACCGGTCACGGACGGGGCGGTCGCGGCGGCCGTAGCGGACGCGCCTGCCAGTGATGGGTGGGATGAGTTGTTGGCCCTGGCGCCTGTTCCGGGGGACGGGGAGAGTGGCGCCGAGGTGGCTGACTCTCAGGGAAAGGTCCCGGCTGCCGCCGGGATGACAACGGATTCGGATGAGTTGGATGTTGCCCCGGGAGAGGTGGCTGAGACTCAGGGAAAGGTCCCGGCTTTCGCCCGGATGACAACGGATTCGGATGGGTCGGATGTTGCCCCGGGAGAGGCGGCTGAGACTCAGGGAAAGGTCCCGGCTTTCGCCCGGATGACGGACGATGACGGGATGGCGAGCGCTGATGACTCTGTGGCGGGAGAGATCCTTCGCTCCGCTCAGGATGACAGAGATGGCGCTCAGGATGACAAAGAGAGCGCTCGGGATGACAAAGAGAGCGCTCAGAGCGGCAAGGAGAGTGTGAGCGCGCTGGCGTCGGCGGATTGGTTGGCGCCGCGGCCTGCTCCGGCGGCGCCGGCCGAGTGGGCACCCGTGGCGTTGCCGGAGCGTCCGGCGGAACCGGCTGCCGCGGCTCCCGCGGCTGGGTTGGCTCCACTCGTGCCGACGACTACTGCGGCGTCGGCGCCTGTGGCCTTTCCACCTGAACCGGCGACCGGGCGCTCCGGGTTACGCCGGTTGTCGCCGCAGGTGGCCGGGCTGGCCGCAGGAGTCGCCGCGCTCCTCGTCTTCGCGCTGTCGTTCCTGCCCTACTACACGTACAAGGTCGAGGTGTTCGGCTACGCGCTGGCCGACTCCGTGACGGCCTGGGACGCCTGGCCCAGCGTGACCGGCATCCTCCTCATCCTCGCCGGAGCCATCCCGCTGACCGCCCTCGCCGTCGAGTCCCGGCCCACCCGCTCGGCGCTGCGCAGCGTCGCCCGCATCGGCGCGGCCGCCCTCCTCACGGTCGGCTGGGTCTGCCTCCTCGTGTCCCTGTTCTACATGCCGGGCGAGCCCAGCGTGACGGGCCTCGGCCTGGAGGACATCTTCTCCGTCGGCCGCCACGTCGGCTGCTGGCTCGTCTTCGCCGCCGCCACGGTCGCCATGGTCCTCGGCTGGTGGTCGGCCGTCGCGTCCCGGCGGGACCCCGCCTACCGTCAGCCGCCGGCCTGAACCGGCCGCGCCGCCCGCTCCGAGCGTGACGGCGCCTGGGCCACGAGGACCGCGGCGAACATGAGGACGCAACCGACGCCCTCGCGCGGCGTGAACGACTCGTGGAGGACCGTGAACCCCGCCAGCGTGGCGAACGGCGCCTCCAGCGACATGATGAGCGACGCCAGGGCGGGCGGGGCCGTGCGCTGACCGAGGGCCTGCGCCGTGAAGGCCACGCCCGAGCTGAGCACGCCGGCGAACAGGAGGGCGGGCAGCGCCGCCCAGAGCGACGCCGCCAATCCGGCCGTCGCCGTCACGAACGCCCGGTCCGCGAACGGCGCGATGGCCAGGGAGATGACCCCGGCGGTCAGGAACTCGATGGCGCAGAGCCGGAAGACGTCCGACACCTTGACGTAGCGGTCGATCAGGAGAATCTGGACGGTCCAGCCGACCGCGCCGAGCAACACGATGACATCGCCCCGGGCAATCGAGAGTTGTTCCGTCAGGCACAGCAGGTAGAGGCCGACGACCGCCAGCCCGACGGCCGGCCAGACCGTCCAGCGGACCCGCTGGCGGAACAACAGCCCGGCCAGCGGGACGAGCACGATGTACAACGCCGTCAGAAAACCGGCCTTGCCCGCGTCGACGTCGACCAGGCCGACCTGCTGGAGGTTCGAGCCGGCGCACAGGGCGAGCCCGCAGAGGATGCCGCCGCGCAGCGTCGGCGACAGGCGCCAGGCGTGGCGCCAGCGCGGCGCGTCCCGCAGCAGCGGCGCGACGCGGCGTTCCCGCAGGCAGACGACCGTCCAGACGGTCAGCGCGCCGAGGAGGCAGCGCAGCCCGTTGAACAGGAACGGGCCGATGTGGTCCATCCCGAGGCGTTGGGCGACGAACGCGAAGCCCCAGATGATGGAGGCCAGCGCGAGCAACAGGGTCGATCTGAGGGCTTGTGACATGGCCTCCCGATTATGGCAGGCATGACACCGCTGTCATGTCACGCCGGGCCCGGCGTGGTCCAGTTCACATGGATTCCCTGTGGCGATTTGCATCTCACATACTGGATGCGCGAGGCTAAGCCCCAGAGTTCGTGCATAGCGCGACAGTGGCAACGGGGCCATCCACCAGTCGGTTCGATCGAGGAGGGAGCCCGGATGACCGCACCCGCGCTTGTGATGTTGGCCCACGGCAGTTGTGAACACCGCGTGACGGAAGTGACCCACCGGCTCCGCGTCGGGCTCCAGTCCCTCCGCCCCGAGCTTGAGGTCAACGCCGCGTTCATCGACCAGTGTCCGCCGACCGCGACGCAGGTCGTGTCGCAGCTCGTCGCGCGGGGTTCCGAGGAGATCGTCTTCGTGCCCTTGCACCTGACCAGCGCGATCGACCACGACCCCACCATCGACGAGGTCATCGCCAAGCTCCGCGCCAGCCATCCCGACACGAAGTTCGCCGTCGCCCACCCGATCGGCCCCGAGGCCCGCCTCCTCAACGTCCTCGACTCCCGCCTCCGCCAGGCCCTCGCCGCCAACCACGTGACGGAGCTCGACGGCCTCGTCCTGTCCGCCGCCGGCCCGACCGACGTCCGCGGCGCCGCGCTGCTGGCCCGCCGCGCCCGCCAGTGGGGCGCCCACCACCGCCTGACCTGCGTGACCGCCCTGTCCGAGGAGCCCGGCGCGGGCGTCGGCCCGGCCATCGCGGGGCTCCGCGACCAGGGCCGCCGCCACATCGCCGTCGGCTCCTTCTACCTGACGGCCGACGTGTTCTTCGACGCCCAGGCCCGCCAGGCGCTGCGCCACGGCGCGGTCGCCGTGTCCGGGCCGATCGGCGCCGACGACACGGTCCTCGACGCCGTCCTGGCGCGCTACTCGTTCGCCGCGATGGACCTGCTCGACCTCGACGAGACGGCGTCCGCTAGCCTGCGCGACACTGACCTCGCGGTCATGGGGCTGTAGCCCGGCGGTCCCCCGGCTGTCCCCCGGCTGTCAGGAGCGGTTCAGGAGTTCAGCACGCGCGTGACCTGCTCGGCGACGTCGAACGTAGCGGGCGGCCACTGCGGGTCGAGGGCCTCCAAGTGCTCCAACAGGAGCGTCGCCACGGCCCAGTTGCGGTACCACTTGCGGTTCGCCGGGATGACGTACCACGGCGCCACGTCCGTCGAGCACAGGTCGAGCGCCGCCTGGTAGGCCGTGGCGTAGGCGTCCCACTTGAGCCGGACGTCGACGTCGCCCGGCGAGTACTTCCAGTACTTGGCGGGGTCGTCCAGCCGGGCCAGCAGGCGGTCACGCTGTTCGTCGCGCGAGATGTGGAGGTAGCACTTGATGATCGTGGTCCCGGCCGCGGCGACCTCGGCCTCGAACCGGTTGATCTCCGCGTAGCGCTTCTCCCAGGTGGCCTGCGGGACCAGCTCGTCGACCCGGCCGACCAGCACGTCCTCGTAGTGGGAGCGGTCGAACACGCCGATCAGGCCCGGGCCGGGCAGGCCGCGGCGGATGCGCCAGAGGAAGTGGTGGGACAGCTCCTCCTTGGTCGGCTGCTTGAAGGCGACCAGGCGGAGCCCCTGGGGGTCGACCATCCCCATGACGTGGCGGGCGACGCCGCCCTTGCCGGACGTGTCCATGCCCTGGAGCACGACGAGGACGCTGCGCTGGCTGGCCTTGCCCTTGGCCGCCGCGTACAGCCGCTCCTGCCATTCCGACAGGGCCGGCGCCAGCTGGTCGGTCAGCTTGGCGGCGTCACGCTTGCCCTTCCCCGGGTAGCCGGGCGTCGCCGCCGGGTCGAGGCCGGCCGGCGACGTGCCCGGGGTGTAGCGCAGCAGGTCACGCAGGGGCGCGGTCGGGCGGGCGGCGCGGGGGGCGGAGAGGGCAGAGGCGGGGGCGTCCGCATGGGACTTGTTTTTCGGCATGGCTCATTCTGGCACGGCGCGGGACCGGCGCGGCTCCCCCACCCGGCCCGCCAACCCGCCTAGCCTGGAGCGCGTGACGTTGATAGCCCCGGCCCCGTCGACGCCCGTCCCCTTCGAGACGGCGACGTCCGAGCTCGCCCACTTCCGCTGGTCCCCCGAAGTGTCGGTCGAGCCGCTCCCCCCACCCCGCGCCATCGCCCCCTACGCCTACGCCCTTGAGGCCGACCTGGCCGAGGGCTCCGGCCGCCTCATCCTCCTGTTCGACCCCGCCGGCAACCCGGCGTGGGACGGGGAGTTCCGCCTCGTGACGTTCGCCAAGGCGCCGATCGACGGCGAGACCGTCTACGACCAGTGGCGGGCCGAGGTCGGCTGGAGCTGGCTGATCGACGCCCTGACCGGCCACGAGGCGACATTTCACGCGCCGAGCGGTACGGTCACGGTCGTGTCCAACACGCATTTCGGCGGGCTCGACGCCCAGCCCGGCCACGCGGAGATCGAGTTGCGCGCCTCGTGGACGCCCGACTTGGACGAGGGGCGGGGGCTGGCGGCCCACGTGGCGGCCTGGCAGGACCTGCTGCGCATGATGGCGGGGCTCCCGCCGGACACGGCGAACGTCGTGACGCTGGTGGGCCGCCGATGACCGACGCCCCGGCCGAACTTCCCCTCCTCACCAAGCCGGCCGCCCCCTTCGGACCGGTCATCCGCGACCATGCCGGCCTGGCCGACCTCGTCACGGGGCTGGCTTCGGGCGACGGCCCGGTCGGCCTCGACGCGGAGCGGGCCGGCGGCTTCCGCTACCACAGTTGGGCCTACCTGATCCAGCTCAAGACGCCGGAGACGGGCATCAAGCTGATCGACCCGATCGCGCTGACGGACAGCCCGCCCGCCCACCTGCCCGCCCTCGGGGCGGCGCTGGCGGGCCGAGAGTGGATCCTCCACGCCGCCAGCCAGGACCTCCCCTGCCTGGCCGAGCTCGGCCTCCTGCCCGACCGGCTGTTCGACACGGAGCTGGCCGCCCGGCTCGTGGGGCGGCCCCGCGTCGGGCTCGGCCCCCTCGTGGAGGACTTCTTCGGCGTCCACCTGCTGAAGGAGCACGGGGCCGCCGACTGGAGCAGCCGCCCGCTGCCCGCCGACTGGCTCAACTACGCGGCCCTCGACGTCGAGCTGCTCCACGAGCTGCGCGACCGGCTGGCCGGGGAGCTGGCGGAGCAGGGCAAGACCGAGTGGGCGGAACAGGAGTTCCAGCACTGGATGGACTGGGCCCGGACCGACCACGCGCCGCGCGAGGACCCGTGGCGGCGGACCGCCGGGATCCACCTGGTCCACTCGGCGCGCGGCCTGGCGCTCGTGCGCGAGCTGTGGACGGCCCGCGACGCGCTGGCCGCCGCCCTCGACCTGGCGCCCGGCCGGTTGCTGGCCGACCGGGGCATCAGCGACCTGGCCGCGCTCGTCCACGATGGCGCCTTCGGCGTCGGTGCCGACTCGCTGGGCCACATCGAGTGGTTCCACCGCCGCCAGGCCCAGAAGTTCCGCCCCGACTGGCTGGCCGCGGTCGCGCGGGCGGAGAAGCTCGGGCCCGACGACTGGCCGCCGCTGCGCCGCCCGAGCGACGGGCCGCCCGCGCCGCGCGGCTGGAAGACCGTCAACCCGCCGGCCGCCCGGCGTTGGGAGAAGGTCCGCCCGGCCGTCAACCGGCGGGCCGAGGAGCTCAACGTCCCGCCCGAGAACCTGATTCAGCCCGACGCGCTGCGCCGCCTCGTCTGGGAGCCGGAGGGGGCCGACGCCCGCAGCGTCGACGCCCAACTGGCCGACTTGGGCGCCCGCGCCTGGCAGCGTGACCTCGTGACCCCCGTTGTCGTGACGGCCTTGGCCAAGGTCAAGGCGGCGCCCGCCGCCTAGCCCTGGTCGGCCAGGGCGGCCGTCACGACCGCCACGATCCGGTCGACCGTGAAGCCCGCGTCGCGCAGGATCTCGCCCCGCGTGCCCTGGGCGATGAAGTCGGTCGGCAGGGCGAAGGGGCGGATGGCGGCAGCGACCCCGGCCTGCTCGAGGGTCGCCGCCACCTGTTGGCCGACTCCCCCGTGGCCGACCCCGTCCTCCAGCGTCACGACGACGCGGGCCGGGCGGGCCAGGTCGATCAGCGCGGGGTTGACCGGGAGGGCCCAGACCGGGTCGGCCACCGTCACCGTCCGGCCGACGGCCGTCAGCGCCTCGGCGGCCTCGACGGCCAGCCGGGCCAGCGGGCCGTAGCCGATCAGGAGGACCTCGGCGGGGGCGTCACCCCCGGCCAGGAGGTCGACGCCGCCCACCGCCGCCACGGCCGGGAGGTCGGGCGGGACGGCGCCTTTGGGGTAGCGGACGACGGTCGGGTGGTCGTCGATGGCGATGGCCTGGCGCAGCGCCCGGCGCAGCGTGGCCGCGTCCCGCGGGGCCGCCAGGGCCAGGCCGGGGACGAGGCCGAACAGGGCCATGTCCCAGATGCCGTGGTGGCTGGGGCCGTCGGGACCGGTGATGCCCGCCCGGTCGAGCACGAACGTGACGCCGAGGGAGTGGAGGCCGGCATCCAGGAGAACCTGGTCGAACGCCCGGTTGAGGAACGTGGCGTAGACGGCCACGATCGGGTGGTAGCCGGCCGAGGCCAGCCCGGCGGCCGACGCCACCGCGTGCTGCTCGGCGATGCCGACGTCGAAGACGCGCTCGGGGAACGCGCGGGCGAACGGGCCCAGCCCGACCGGCTCGACCATCGCCGCCGAGAGGGCCACGACGTCCGAGAACTCGCGGCCGATCGCCTCGGCCTCGGCCGCGAACACCTCGGTCCACGGCGTCCCGCCGTCCTGGTCGAGGGGCTCGCCGGTCGTGGCGTCGATGTGGCCGACGGCGTGGAAGTGGTCGGCGGCGTGGTTCTCCGCCGCCGCGAAGCCCCGGCCCTTCTCCGTGATGGCGTGGACGATGACGGGGCCGCGGAAGCCCTTGGCGGCGGCCAGGACGCGCTCCAGGTCGGCCAGGTCGTGGCCGTCGATCGGGCCCAGGTACTTGATCCCCAGGTCGGAGAACAGGCCTTGCGGCGCGAGGATGTCCTTGAGGCCCGTCTTGAGGCCGTGGAGCAGGTCGTAGGCGGGGCGGCCGACGAGCGGAGTCGCCTGGACCGTGTGCTTGATGAAGTCGAGCATCGGCTCGTAGCGCTCGTCCGTCCGGAGGCCCGCCAGGTGGGCGGCCAGGCCGCCGTGGGTCGGCGCGTAGGAGCGGCCGTTGTCGTTGACGACGATGACGAGGCGCAGGGTCTCCTGGACGGCGATGTTGTTCAGCGCCTCCCAGGCCATGCCGCCGGTCAGCGCGCCGTCGCCGACGACCGCCACGACCGTGTGGTCGTCGCCGCGCAGGTGGAGCCCCTCGGCCAGGCCCGCCGCCCACGACAGCGCGGCCGAGGCGTGGGAGTTCTCGACCCAGTCGTGACCCGACTCCGAGCGTGACGGGTAGCCCGACAGGCCGCCCGCCTGGCGCAGGGTCGGGAAGGCGGCGCGGCGGCCGGTCAGGAGCTTGTGGACGTAGGCCTGGTGGCCCGTGTCGAAGACGATCGGGTCGGCGGGCGAGTCGAAGACCCGGTGCAGCGCCAGGGTCAGCTCGACGACGCCGAGGTTGGGGCCAAGGTGGCCGCCCGTGGCCGAGACCTGCTCGATCAGGAAGTCGCGGATTTCCTGGGCCAGCTCCTTCAGCTCGTCCGGCGTCAGGTGGCGGATGTCCTCCGGGGTCTCGATCTCGTTCAGCCAGGGCATGGGGCCGAGCTTAGACGCTCGTGACGACGAACGGGACCGCCAGGACGAGGAACTGGATGAGGAGGAGGCTGGCCACGGCCAGCTTGGCGTAGCCGAGGGCCCGGCTGGGCGGGTCGTATTGCCCGAGCGGGTCCGGCCGCCGCGGGATCGTCAGGACGGCCGCCACGGCCGGGGTCACGAGGAGCAGGGCGGCCAGCCACAGTTGGTTGGTCCCGACGATGGCCTCGAAGGTCACGAGGTCGAGGAGGATGATCCAGCCGGCCCAGGCGGCGCCGAGCGCGAAGACCCAGCCGGCGCCGACCAGGAGTAGGAAGAAGGCCGGGACGGCGGCCAGGCCGACGGTGAAGGGGTAGCAGAGCCCTTCGGTCGGGTCGTCCACGCAGACCCCCGTCGCGCCGACGATGGGGTAGGCGATGCCTGCCACGATGGCCGCGCCGAACAGGCACAGCAGGACGGCCAGGTAGCCGAGGGTCAGCCGCTCCGCGCCCAGCGGCTCGGGGCGGGACTTGCGGATGAACGTCGCCACGGGGCCAATGTAGCCGTCTTGGGCCGGTCGGCGGCCGGTCAGCGGCCCGGGAAGGTCTTGGCGAAGATGTTAAGGACCGCTTGGCTGAACAGGACGAAGCGGACGAGTTGGACCGGGCTCGGCGCCGGGTCGGACTCCGCGGCCTCGATGGCGATGGCCGCCGCCTCGGCCACCGCCTCCGGGGCCCAGCCGTACACCCCGGCGGAGACGGCAGGGAAGGCGACGGAGGCCGCGCCCAGTTCGGCCGCCACGCGGAGCGATTCGGCGAAGCAGCTGACGAGCAGCTTGGGGTCGGTCTCGCCCGCGTGGTAGTTCGGGCCGACCGTGTGGATGACCCAGCGGCAGGGCAGGTCGTAGGCGGCTGTCGCGACCGCCTGACCGACCGGCAGGCCGTCGGGCAACGTGGTCTGGCGGAGCCGGCGGCACTCGTCGAGCAGCCGGGGCCCCGCCGCGCGGTGGATCGCCCCGTCCACGCCGCCCCCGCCGAGCAGGGAAGAATTGGCAGCATTGACGATCGCGTCCGTGGTCTCCTCGGTGATATCCCCAAGGACCGTATCGATGCGCATATGAGAAGTGTGTCACGCAGGTGAGCCCACACCCTGTCATCCCACACCCCTGAGCCATCCCTGTCCCCTGTCATCCTGGCGAAAGCCGGGATCTGGCACGGTCGAGAACATCCCGGCTGACGCCAGCATGACAGAGGGAGCGTCGGCAGCTCCCCGAGTCATCCACAGGAGGCTCCGCACCACGACCATTCACACCACATTCGTGCCTCGCCTCGTCTCTTGTTAACACACCTACAAACCCCCGCCCCACAAGCGCCAACACCCGCGACACAGGCCTGCACGAGCGTCCGGCGGAGGAACGGCGGCTGGGAAGATTCCGCGTCTCAGGACCTGGTCAGCCCCTTGCGCACTTGTCCACGTACCCGGTATCCTGATAATTGGCGGTATTAACATATTCAATATACATATTGGATTCACCATGCTGGACACGGCAGCCCTGGCAGAAGTCAGACAGGCCTCGCTTGAGATCGTTGCGCGCCAGATGGGCGAGCCGCGCGTAGCGGAACTGTTCGCGTCTTGTTTCGACCGGTCGATCCCCGAAACGTTGCGGTCGGCGGACGATGGGTCGGTCTTCGTCGTGACTGGCGACATCCCGGCCATGTGGTTGCGGGACTCTGCTTGCCAGGTTCGCCCACTGCTGCCCTTTGCCAGCGAGGTAGCTGGTGTTGAGCAATTGGTGTCGGCGGTGTTGCGGCGGCAGATGCGGCTCATCTGCCTTGATCCGTACGCGAACGCGTTCAACCCGGTGCCCAATGGTGCGGGCCATGCCGACGATCGGCCGAGGTCGAGTCCGTGGGTTTGGGAACGCAAGTACGAGGTCGACTCGCTGGCTCATCCCTTCCACCTGGGCTACCTGCTGTATCTGGCGACTGGGCGGGCATCGTGGTTCGACTCGGCCGCACAGGCCGCGGCCCGCCTGATGGTGGCAACCCTCCGCGCTGAGCAATTCCACGAGACCCGGTCCC
>JAISTC010000010.1 GCA_031272805.1 Propionibacteriaceae bacterium | reverse complement strand
ATCAGGTGCCCCCGCCCGGGCTCGTTCCTCGCCAGGGCCAGGGCGCCTGACACCTCGGCCTCACCACGGTGTCGGGCCCGCTGGAATCGCTCGTTCCTCGCTCCGTAGCCAGCGTGCCCGACCCCGTGGCCTGGTGGCTTACGCCAGTTCGGCCTTGATCGCTTCGAGCGCCGTGGCCAGCGCGTCGTCGATCGAGCTGGACTCGGACATGATGGCCGAGTGGGCGTCGTTCAGCGCCGTCTGGACGGCGGCGATGTGCGTGCTGGTCGGGTTCTCCGGGCCGGTCTTGTGGGTGGCGATGGAGAACTTGGAGAGGTCGTCGGTGGCGATGCCGGACTGGGCGAAGTACGCCGTCGTGACCTTGTCGGACGACACGCACGACAGGATGCCGATGCCGGCCAGCGCCGCGCCGGCGTCCTCGGAGGCCGCGTAGGCGAGGAACTTCTTGACCGCGGCGGCCTTCGTGTCGTCGAGCTTGGGGTTCATGCCGAAGCCGGTCGGGTCGCCGAACGTCACCGGCACCTTGTCCGTGCCCGTGGTCGAGGAGTCGTACTGCGGGATCGGCGCGATGCCCCAGTTGAACGTGTCGGCGTCACCGGAGGCCTGCTGGGCGATCAGCGTGGCGACGTACCACGTGCCCATCGGCAGCATGGCGGCCGTCTGCTTGCCGAACTGGCCCTGGTAGGTCAGCTTGTTGGTCGAGATGTCGCCGTACATGACCTGGGCGCCGGAATCCTGGAGGTCGAGGGCCCGCTCGTAGTACGGCTTCATGTAGGAGTAGTCCTCGCCGTTGAGCACGAGCGAGGGGTCGGCGCCGGGGCTCTGCGTGTTGGCGAAGCCCTGGAGGGTCGACTGCCACGAGTGCTCGTACGTCCCCTTGACGTCCGGGCCGAGCGCGGCGTAGAGCGCCTTGGCGGCCGTCACGTAGTCGTCCCACGTCCACGACCCGTCGGGATACTCGACGCCCGCCTTGTCGAACAGGTCCTTGTTGTAGAACAGGACCCAGTGGTCCTGCCGGTACGGCACGCCGTAGTTGACGCCGTCGACCGTGTAGGAGCTGGCGCCGGAGACATTGCTCGGCAGCGCCGCGACGACGTCGGAGAGATCGGCCAGGGCGCCCTGATCGACCCACTGGCTCGTGAACTTGGCCTGCTTGATCGTGATGATGTCGGGGGCCGTGCCGGAGGCGATGTCGGCCAGCATCAGCGTCTCGTAGTCGTTGGCGTCATATTCCTTGAGGGTGATCGTGATGTCCGGGTTGGCGGCGTGGAAGGCGTCCACCAGGACCTGGAACTCGGGCGTGGTCGACAGGGACCAGCCGGACATGGTCAGCTCGACGGTCTCGGCCGCCGGAGGCGCGGCCTCGCTCGAGGTCTCGGCGGGCGGCGGCGCGCTCGTCGTCGTGCTGCTACTCGAGTCACCGCCGCAGCCGGTCAGGGCGGTGACGGCCAAGGCAAAGGCCGCCAGGACGCCGATTCGGGTCTTCTTCATGGGGTTGGTCCCTTTCTTTGATTGGTGGGTGTGGATGTGTTCTGGTTGAGGGTCACGAGCGACCAGACCCACTGGCCCGGTGTGACCGGATAGTCGAGATAGGGGACGGTGGCGGGCGAGCCCAGCGGGCTGGCGTCGTCACGCGTGGCGCGGCCCGGCCTGGCGCCGGGCGTCAGCGGGGTGATGGCCGAGATGACGCCGTCGCCGGCCGCCGGCCAGCCGCCGATCCGGAGGGTCACGGGCGCAGCGCCCGGGTCGGCCGGCTCGGTCGGTTCGTACAGGACTCCCCGCACTTCCGCGCCCGGCGTGACGACGCTCGTGACGGTCAGGCGGCCGGCCGGGGTGGCGGCTCCGGCGTAGCCGGAGCCGTGGCGGAACTGGGTCTCGGCCGGGTCGAGCCAGTGGGCGTCGGCGACCGACTCCAGGACCGCGGGGCCGCCGGGCGGGCAGTCGAGGCGGGTCAGGACGAAGCCGGCGCGGTGGGTCGCGCGGCCGGCCGCGTCGAGCAGCGTGACGGACATCTCCAGCGGCGTCGTCCAGGCCGCCGCGTCGAGCAGCGGGAACGTCGCCGTCGAGTAGCCCAGGCGGGCGTAGAGCGGGGAGTCGCCGACCAGGTCGCCGGCGTGGGCGTGGTCCGTGCCGTGGTTGTAGACGCGGACCAGCCCGTCGACCGCGGTCCCGGCCGCCACCCAGCCGGGGGCCGCGATCGGGCGGAGGAAGTCGCCCTGGTCGACGGGGAGCGGTTCTTCGACCGCCGTCCAGACCGCGTGGTCTTTCGGCAGGGAGAGGCCGAGGAAGCCCTTGGCCGCCCAGTAGGGCGAGCCGGGGCCGGAGTACGACTGGGCCAGTGGCCGCCACTCGTCGAACCAGCCCAGCGTCAGGAGCCCGTGGTCGTCGGGGGCGCCGTGGACGAAGAAGTGGGCGGCGATGCCGGAGGCGGCGCGGCGCAGGACGCCCGGGCTGGTCGACGGGACCCCGGCCAGCGCGCCGGTCCAGAACGGGGCGGCGGCGGCCGAGCGGTAGATGAGGGAGCGGCCCTGGGCCAGCGGGGCGCCGTCGGCGCCGACCAGGTGGACGGCGTCGGCCAGATACCGGTCGAGCAGGGTCCGGTCACGCTCGCGCCGGGCGTCGTCCGCCAGGTCGCGCGCGCCCGCCATGCGCTGCCAGAGCGTCGGGTAGAGGTGGAGGGCCCAGCCGACGTAGTGGTCGAAGTCGCGGCCGTCGCCGTCGGCCAGCCAGCCGTCGGCGCGGACGAACGAGTCGTGGAGGGCCAGGTCGGCCTCGATGTCTTCTTGGGACCACGGGCCGCCGACCGAGCGCAGGAACGTCTCGACCACGATGCGGAACCAGAGCCAGTTGTTGCGCGGATAGGCCCGGTCGCCGACGACCGGCGCGAGGTACGTGACGATCTTCTCCTGGGTGGCCGCGTCGAGGTTGGCCCAGAGCCGGTCCCTGGTCAGGTCGAGGATCAGCGCCAGGCTGGCGGCCTCGACCTTGGCCTGGTCGTGTTCGGTCAGCTTGACCCAGCGGTGGGGCGAGCTGTCGTCCACGCCCTCCTTCAGGCCCTGGGCGTACCACTCGGCCAGGTTGTGCGGGTCGTCCGCCGCGCCGGCCAGCCGGAAGCCCGCCAGGAGGAACGTCCGGGCGAAGCCCTCCAGGCCGTCGACGTCGTGGCCGTAGCCGCCCTCCACACCGGGCGGCGTGATCCGGCCGTGGCCGGGCGAGGCATAGTGGCGGGCGGACAGCAGCAGGTAGTCGGCCAGGACCTCCCAGTGGGCCCGCGCCCAGCCCGTGTACGGCGACGCGCGCCAGTCGGCCGGGGCCAACCCCGTCCACTGATCACCGCGTGTGCGCTCCACGCTGAGCCTCCCATGTGAGGGGTGCGCACAACGGTTCCCGCCGTGCGCTCACGATGGAACTCAATCACACATTTTCGCTCTTTACAAGACCCCAGGAGACCCACTACGCTTCGTTATCGAATCGTTATGTTTGTTACTGAACGTTACGCTCCCTGTCATCCTGAGCGAAGCGAAGGATCCCGATGGCCCCTGGTCATCCCGGCTCCTTGTCATCCCGGCGAAAGCCGGGATCCTGAACCAGAGGCAAGGCAACCCCCTTGCCATCCCGGTTGCTCTGTCATCCCGGTTCCCTTGTCATCCCGGCGAAAGCCGGGATCTTGAACCGGAGGCAAGACGAACCACAGGAAAGATCCCGGCTTTCGCCGGGATGACAGGGGGATGGGACGACAGGGGGATGGGACGACAGGGGGACGGGATGACAACGACAGGGGGACGGGATGACAGCGGGAGAGATCCTTCGCGGAGCCTGTCCTGAGCTTGCGAAGGGCTCAGGATGACAGGGAGGGCGGAACAATGACCGACCGGTTCGTGGGCCCGTTGGCGCGCCTCTGGCCTGATCTGGACGCGGCTAAGGTCGCCACACTGCTCCGCCCGCCGGCGGCGGCGCTGCCCGTTCCGCCGGTCTCCGACCGGGCCACGTGGGGGCCGGACGGTAGCGCGGACCGGGCCACCCTCGTGACGCTCAGCCGACAGGCCGACGCGGAACGGGCCGAGCCCTGGCCGCCCGTGCCCGCGCACGCCTGGGCGCGGTTCCGGCGCGACGGCGACCGGACGGAGTACGAGGCCACGCTGTTCGCCCGGACCACGCGGCTCAACCGGGCCGTCGTGGCCGCGCTGGCCGACCCGACCGACGCCCGGCTGGACGCGGTGGCCGACGGGCTCGTGCTGCTGGCCGAACAGTCCAGTTGGTGCTGGCCGGCCCACGACGACGCGGGCCGGTCCGGCGGCTTCCTCCCCGACGTGACCAGGCCTTTCCTGGACCTCGGGGCGGGCGAGGTGGCGGCGCAACTGGCGTGGGCCTGGCACGTCCTCGGCGGGCCCCTGGAGGAGCGCTACCCCGGCCTCGGCGCGCGCCTCAAGCTGGAGGCCGACGAGCGTGTCTTCGACCCCTTCGTGACGCGGCGCGACTGGCACTGGCTCGGCCTCGACGGCCCCGTCCACAACTGGAACCCGTGGATTCACGGCAACGTCCTCGTGGCCGCCCTCGAGCTGATCGACGAGCCGGTCAGCCGCGCGGAGGTCGTCACGCTGTGCGTCGAGGGGCTCGACCGCTACGTGGCGGCGCTGCCGGAGGACGGGGCGGTCGACGAGGGTTACGCCTACTGGTGGCAGGGGGCGGGGCGGCTGCTGGAGGCGCTGTTGGTCCTGCGCCACGCCACGGGCGGCGCGCTCGACGCCCTCGGCCTCCCGTCGGTCCGCCACACGGTCGGCTTCCCCGGCGCCCTGGCGCTGGGCGGCGGCTGGTTCGTCAACTACGCCGACGCGTCGGCCCGGCCGGCGGGCGAACAGCCGTGGTCGGTCGTGTTCCGCGCGGCCCGGGCGGTCGGCGACGACGCGGCGGCGGCCGGGGCGCTGGCGCGGCGGGCCCCTGGAGCGCCCGTCGCCGACCCGGCCGACGGGTTGGGGCGCCTGCTGCCCGCGCTGGCCGACCGTGACTGGGCCACCGGCTGTGAGCCTGCGCCGCACTCGGCCGCGATCACCCCCGGTGACCCCGAAACCTACTTCCCGTCCATCCAGGTCTGGCTGGCGCGCCAGCACGCCGGCTCCGGCCGCGGCTTCACGGTCTCGGCCAAGGGCGGCCACAACGGCGAGAACCACAACCACTGCGACGTCGGCACGGTCATCGTGGCCCTGGACGGCACCCCGCTCATCGTCGACGCCGGCCGCACGACCTACACGGCCCAGACGTTCGGCCCGGACCGCTACCAGATCTGGGCGATGCAGAGCCAGTGGCACAACGTGCCGGTCTTCGGCGAGACCGGCCAGGGGGTCGGCGCGGAGTTCCGCGCCGACCTGGTTGGGGAAGAAGGCCCCGGACCCGGCCGGCGGTGGGGCGCCGGCCCGGCGCAGGAGTCCGGGGGGGCAGTCCCCGCCCAGTTCTCCCTCGACCTGACCCACGCGTACCCGCCCGGCACGGTCACGCGCTGGCTCCGGACCGTCACGCTGGACCGGACCGTCGGCGCGGTCGCCGTCCACGACGACTGGCAGAACCCGGCCGCGGCCCCGGAGTTGCGCTACCTGCTGTCCGGACAGGTCGTGGCGGAGGGCCCGGACCGGGTCATCGTGGCGACGCTGGACGGCGGCCAGGCCGAGCTGCGCTGGTCTCCGCCGCTGACCCACAGCCTCGTGCGCCGACCCCTGGACGACCCGCTCCAGACCGCAGTCTGGGGCGACCACTTGACCCAATTGCGGCTGGCCGCGGGCGGCGTGACCAGCGTGACCGTGACCGTTGTGCGACGTGGCGAGCAAAATCGAACATAACCGAAAAAGTTCGCTAGGCTGGGCCCGTCGCTGAGAGAGGAGGGGGCCGATGGCGACCGCAAAGCCGCTGGCCGACCCGCGGCGGCAACAACTCCTGTCCCTCCTCCGCGAACGGGGCAGCGCGCGCGTGGCGGACCTGGCGGACGACCTCGGCGTCACGCCCGTGACCATCCGGCGCGACCTGGAACTGTTGGAGACCGAGGGCCTGGTCGAGCGCATCCACGGTGGGGCCCGGCCCGTCGAGTCGCCCGACCCCGACCCCAGCTCGACGGCCGCCGACCCGGCCGAGCGCCTGCCGCAACTGGACGGCCAGCTCGCCATGCTCGTGCCCGGCCTCGACTTCTACTGGCCGGCCGTCGCCCGCAGCGCGGAGGCCGAGGCCCGGCGCTACGGGCTCCGGCTCCTCCTGCGCGGCGACTCCTACGAGTCGGTCGACGAGCGGCCGGCGCTGGCGCCGCTGTTCGACTCGGAGGACGTGCGCGGGGTCCTGGCCGTGCCCAACATCGAGTCGGACCGGGCGGGCGAGGTCATCGACTGGATCGCCGGCCGCCGCCAGCCCTGCGTCCTGCTGGAGCGCGAGGCCGTCGCGCCGTCGACGCATCGGCCCGTCGAATCCGTCACGAGCGACCACGCGCTGGGCGCCGAGCTGGGCGTCCGCCACCTGTTCGAGCTGGGCCACCGCCGCATCGGCCTCGTCGTCAGCCGGACGAGCCCGACGACGCGCAAGGTCCGGCTGGGCTTCGAGCGGGCCGTGGCCGAGCTGGGCCTCCAGGAGGGGGCCCGGATCGACGCCCGCATCCCCGACACGCGGACGCCCGGCTTCGCCGCCGCCATGGACCAGGTCATCGGGGAGGTCGCCGCGACCGCCACGACGGCCCTGCTGGTCCACTCCGACCGGGAGGCCATGGGCCTGGTCCAGCACTTGGAGCTCCACGGCCTGAGCGTGCCCGGCGACCTGTCGGTGGTGGCGTACGACGACGAGGTGGCGGGCATGTTCACCCCCGCCCTGACCGCCGTCCGGCCCGCCCGCAAGGCGCTCGGCACGGCCGGCGTGCGCCTCCTCGTGGCCCGGTTGCTCGACCCCGACCGGCCGGTTCACCGCGAGGTCATCAGCCCGGAAATCTTCGTGCGCGAGTCGACCGCCCCGCCGCGGGCTCAACCTGAGAGTCTTTGAGATAGACTCCCGAAGGCTGTGACGCCACCAGCCTGACATCGATGAACCCCAAGGAGCCGCGAGGTGGACCTGCGAGAGTTCTTGAGCATGCTGCTCAAGCACTGGCTGGCTGTGGTGCTCTGCGTTATCGCCGGGGCTGGCCTCGCCATCGCCCTGACCGCCGTCATGACCCCCCAGTACCAGTCGACCGCCAGCCTCTACGTCGCCGCCCGGACGCCCGGCCAGTCCTCCGGCACCTCCGACGTCCTCCAGGGCTCCAACTACGCGCGCCAGGCCGTCCTCAGCTACGTCCAGGTGGCCGACCAGGACAAGGTCCTCGACCCGGTCGTCCAGGAGTTGGGCCTCGACATGACGGCCGCCGAGCTGGCCCAGCGGATCGAGGCCAAGTCCCCGACCAACACGGTCCTCATCAACATCACGGCGACCGACCCGTCCGCCAAGATGGCCGCCGACATCGCCAACGCCACGGCGCGGTCGCTCTCCAAAGTCATCCAGGAGGACCTGGAGAAGCCGGACCCGAACACCCCGAACCTCATCAACGTGACGCAGACGCAGCAGGCGCTGGTCGCCACGAAGCCGTCGAGCCCCAACTTCTTCCTCAACCTGGCCGTCGGCATCGTCGCGGGCCTGGCGCTCGGCGTCGGGCTGGCGTGGCTCCGGTCGGTCCTCGACACTCGGATCCAGACGACCGAGGACCTGCGCAACGTCACGGGCGCCGCCCTCCTCGGGACGATCCCGTTCGACGCGGAGGCCACGACCCGGCCGCTCGTCGTCCACGAGGACCCGCAGTCGCCGTCGGCGGAGGAGTACCGCGGGCTGCGCACCAACATCATCTTCTCCAACGTCGGCGGCAAGGGCCAGTGCATCGTCATGTCCTCGGCCAACCCCGGCGAGGGCAAGTCGACCACGGCGGCCAACCTGGCGATCGCGCTGGTCGACTCGGGCCGGCGCGTGGCGCTGATCGACTGCGACTTCCGGCGCCCCGCCATCGCCCGCTACATGCGGCTCGAGGGCGGCGCGGGCCTGTCGGACATCCTGGTCGGCCGGGTCCAGCCGGTCGACGTGCTCCAGCGCTGGGGCAACGACAACTTCTACGTCCTGCCCGCCGGGCGGACGCCGCCGAACCCGAGCGAGCTGCTGGGCTCGGCGCTGATGCAGGACCTCATCGGCTTCCTGCTCAAGAGCTTCGACTACGTCATCATCGACTCGCCGCCGCTGCTCGTGGCGACGGACGCCACGGTGTTGTCGACCATCGCCGACGGCGTGGTCCTCGTCGCGTCCTACGACTCGACGCGCCGGAACGCCCTGGCCGCCGCGGCCAACGCGCTGCGCATGGTCGACAGCCACCTGATCGGCACGGTCCTGACGAAGGTCCCGCCGAAGAAGATCGGCACGTACCGCTCGGGCTACGGCTACGGCTACGGCGCGGGCTACGGCTACGGCTACGGCTATTCCCCGTCCGGCAAGGCGGACGAGCGCTCCGACGCCGGCAGCACGGTCACGCCCACCCGCGCCTTGGGCGCGGAGTGACGCCGTCCCCTGAGCGAAACCCGTCCCCCTGCGCGAAACCCGTCATCCTGCGCGAAGGCCGCCTGCGGCCGGAGTCGCAGGATCTACCCGCCACGCAGTTGCCCCGGTGACGAGTAGATCCTGCGACTCCGGCGCTGGCGCGCCTCCGCGCAGGATGACGTTCTGCGCTCAGGACCTGCCGGGGCCCTACTCGCCTGGCGGGAACTCCGGCGCCACGTAGCCCGTCGCCTCCAGCTTCGCCAGGTCCAGCACGCTCCACGCGGGCCTCGGCGCGATGCCATCCTTGCCGGCGTAGTACGCCACCGTCGTCACGGGCGTGACGTCGTCCGGGTCCCGGCCGTGGGCCGCGAACACGGCCCGCGCGATGTCCGCCCAACTCCTGGGGGCCCCACCGTCCGTGCAGTTGTACGTGCCGTAGGGCGCGCCGACGTCGAGGAGGTGCTTGATGGCGGCGGCCAGGTTCGCCGTGTGCGTCAGCCGCCCGACCTGGTCCGACACGACCGAGGGCTTGACGCCGCGCTCGGCCAGCCCGGCCATGGTGCGGAGGAAGTTGCGGCCGTCGCCGACGACCCAGCTCGTGCGCAGGAGGTAGTGGCGCGGCACCACGCCGACGGCGAGGTCGCCCGCTGCCTTGGACTGGCCGTAGACGGACAGCGGCGCCAGCGGCGCGTCCTCGGTCCAGCCGGCCCCGGGCGTGACGGCCGCCGACAGCCCCCCGTCGAACACGTAGTCGCTCGACACGTGGACGAGCGTGAAGCCGTGCTCCAGCGCCAGCCGCGCCAGGGTGGCGGGGACAGTGGCGTTGGCCCGCCACGCGCCGACCCGCCCCTCCGGCGTCTCAGCGCCGTCGACGTCGGTCCACGCGGCCGCGTTGAGGACCACGCCGAAGTCGCCCCACGGCCAGGCCGCCACCTGCGCCGGGTCGGTCAGGTCGAGCGTGTCGATGTCGGCGCCGACGCCGGCCGGGAACAGGGCCGCCAGCGCGCGGCCGAGCTGGCCGTGGGCGCCAAGGATGAGGGTCTTGCGGGGCTCGACGCGGCGGGCGTCGGCCAGCAGCGGGTGGGCCTTGTCCTTGTCCGACAGCTCGGCCTGGTCGAGCGGGATGGGCCAGGGGATCGCCAGCGTCGGGTCGGCCAGGTTGACGTAGGCGTACTCGGGAATCTTGGCCTCGCTCCAGTGGGCATTGACGAGGTAGGAGTAGGCCACGTCGGGGTCGAGGGTCTGGTAGGCGTTGCCGACGCCGCGCGGCACGAACACGGCGACCGACTCGTCCACGACCGTCGTCACGACCGTGCCGAAGCCGGGGCCCTGGCGCAGGTCGACCCAGACGCCGAAGTAGCGGCCGTGGGCCGAGGAGACCAGCTTGTCCCACGGCTCGGCGTGGATGCCGCGCGTCGTGCCCACCGCGTGGTTGAAACTCATGTTGTTCTGGACGGGCCCGAAGTCCGGCAGCCCCAGCGCGGTCATCTTGGCCCGCTGCCAGTTCTCCTTGAACCACCCCCGGTTGTCGCCATGCACCGGCAGATGCAGCACCAAGAGCCCGGGAATGGCCGTGGTCTCCAACGACAGCTCAGCGGACATCGTGACCCCTCCTACTGCCCCTGCTGCGCATAGCCCGCCTCGACCTGCTCTTTCAGCGGCCGCCACCACTCCTCGTGACCCCGGTACCACTCGATCGTCGCCGCCAGCCCGTCCTCGAAGGAGCGGTAGGCCGGCGTCCAGCCGAGCTCGGCGCGGAGCTTGGAGGAGTCGATAGCGTAGCGGAGGTCGTGGCCGGGCCGGTCGGCGACGTGGTCGAAGGCGTCCTCGGGCTGGCCCATGAGCCGCAGGATCGCCCGCATGACGTCGAGGTTCGACTTCTCGCCGTCCGCGCCGATCAGATACGTCTCGCCCAGCCGGCCGCGCTCGAGGATGGTCCAGACGGCGGCGTTGTGGTCGTCGACGTGGATCCAGTCACGCACGTTGCGGCCCGCGCCGTACAGCTTCGGCCGGCGTCCGCTGAGGATGTTCGTGATCTGGCGCGGGATGAACTTCTCGATGTGCTGCCACGGGCCGTAGTTGTTGGAGCAGTTCGAGAGCGTCGCGCGGACGCCGAACGACCGCACCCACGCCCGCACCAGCAGGTCCGACGCCGCCTTCGAACTCGAGTAGGGGGAACTCGGGTTGTAGGGCGTGGTCTCGTGGAAGCGGGCCGGGTCGTCGAGCTCGAGGTCGCCGTAGACCTCGTCGGTCGAGACGTGGTGGAAGCGCGTGGAGTGGTCACGCGCGGCCTGGAGCAGCGTGAACGTGCCGACAATGTTCGTGTGGATGAAGGGCCACGGGTCACGCAGGGAGTTGTCGTTGTGGGATTCCGCGGCGAAGTGGACGACGGCGTCGGCGGCGCCGACGAGGCGGTCCACGAGGTGGGCGTCGGCGATGTCGCCGACGACGAGGTCGACCCGGTCCCCGGGCAGCCCGTCGAGCGTGTCGCGCCGCCCGGCGTACGTCAGCTTGTCGAGGACCACGACGCGGGCATCGGTCTGCCCCACGACCCACCGCACAAAGTTCGACCCAATGAACCCAGCCCCACCCGTGACAAGAAGACTCTGCATAACCGCATACGCTAGCCGCCACCGTCCTCCTGAGCGAAGCGCAGGATCTCTCCGCTGTGACATTGGGGACGGTTCCGTTTGTCACACTTTTCCACTGCTCGCTGCGCTCGCACGTCTGGCGGTTCGTCCGGCGTGAAGGCACGGCCTTCTCTCCGTCCTCGGCCGCCGAACCGT
>JAISTC010000098.1 GCA_031272805.1 Propionibacteriaceae bacterium | reverse complement strand
GACGAGATCACCCGCCTTCTCGATTCCGGCTTTGATCTCGTCGGCATGCCCCGACAGTGCGTCACTGAGTTGGTCAGCTAAGCCCATGCGCGGCCACCTCCTTTCTGTCGTGGCGCCGTGGCGCCGGTCCGGGCACCAGTTTGGTGCTGGCACCGTTTCTACCAAACACTGTGGCGAATGTCACGAAACCGGGCCCGCTCCGTGGTCCGGGATAATGACCACATGACTCTCGGCGTGCTGGTCCTGCTCGGGCCGACGGCGTCCGGCAAGTCCGACCTGGCCCTGCGCGTGGCCCGCTGGCTGATGGCCCGCGGCCAACCGGCCGCCATCGTCAACGCCGACTCCATGCTGGTCTACCGGGGGATGGACATCGGCACGGCCAAGCCGAGCCCCGCCGAGCGGGCCGAGGTGCCGCACTACCTGGTCGACACGATGGAGCTGACCGAGCCCGCGTCCGTGGCCGAGTTCCAGCGGGCGGCCAGGGCCGCCATCGCCGACTGCCGGCGTGACGGCGTCCAGCCGATCGTCGTCGGCGGTTCCGCCCTCTACCTCCGCGCCATCACGGACCGGTTCGAGTTCCCGCCCTCCGACCCCGCCACTCGGGCGGCCCTGGAGGAGGAACTGGCCGCCCTCGGCCCCGCCCCCCTCTACGCCCGCCTCCAGGCCCTCGACCCGGCCGCCGCCGCCGGCATCCAGCCGGCCAACGGCCGCCGCATCGTCCGCGCCCTCGAGGTCATCGCCGTCACGGGATCCTTCCGCTCCACCCTGCCCGAGCCCACCTACGAGCTCGACGGCGTCGTCCAGGTTGGCCTCGCCCTGGACCGCGCCCGGATGGACGCCCGGATCACGGCCCGGGTCGACGCCATGTGGGCCAATGGCCTGCCCGGCGAGGTCCAATCGCTGTTGGCCGACGGGCTGCGCGACGCGCCGACCGCCGCCAAGGCCATCGGCTACCGCCAGACCATCGACTTTCTCGACGGCAAACTGACCGAAACCCAGGCCAAGGAGCTCATCGCGCTCCGCACCCGCCAGTTCTCCCGGCGGCAACTGGCGTGGTGGCGGCGCGACCCGCGGATCACGTGGCTGCCGGCCGAGCCGCCGCCCGCCGCGGCGGCGCTCGCAGCCCTGTTGCCCGGCTTGTCGCGCCGGGTAGAGTGACCTCGTCGAATCCGCTGTAGTCCGCCCCCCGCGTCGATGAGGAGGTCCCCCACCATGCGCACCTGGTCGATCGCCAAAGGCCACGGCACCCTCAACGACTTCGTCATCCTGCAGGACCGCCACGCCTTGCTCAGCCCGACGGCCGACGACGTCCGCTTCCTCTGCGACCGGCGCCGCGCCGTCGGCGGCGACGGCTTGCTCCGCGTCACGCGGGCCGAGCACTTCTCCGAGTGGGACGGCGACCCCGAACTCTGGTTCATGGACTACCGCAACGCCGACGGCTCGATCTCCGAGATGTGCGGCAACGGCGCTCGCGTCTTCGTCCGCTACCTCCTGGACGAGAACCTCGCCAACGGCGACCACGTCGACATCGCCACGCGCGCCGGCCTCGTCCACGCCACGGTCGAGCGCGACGGCCGCATCACCGTCACGCTGGGGCGGCCCCGGCGTGACGCCGAGCCCACCGTCATCCACGCCTCCGGCCGCGACTGGACGGCCTCCGCGGTCAACGTCGGCAACCCCCACGCGGTCGTCTGGCTGGGCGGCGACGCGGAGTTGGCCTCCCTCGACCTGGCCGTGGCGCCCGAGTACCCCGCCGCGGTGTTCCCGGAGGGCGCCAACGCCGAGTTCGTCTTCCCGATCGACTCGTCCCACCTGCAACTGCGCGTCTGGGAGCGGGGTGTGGGCGAGACCAAGTCCTGCGGCACCGGCGTCGTCGCCGCGGCCTTCGACCACCTCAGCCGCGTCGGCGCGGCGGCCGGCCGCGTCCGCGTGACCGTGCCCGGCGGCTCGCTGACCGTCCGCCTCGACGACGCGGGCGTGGCCCACCTGACCGGCCCCGCCGAGATCGTCCTCCACGGCACCGTGACGCTGCCCTGCGACTGAGCGTGACATGCTAAGACCCTGATGACTACCGATTTCCGCATCGCCGACCCCGACCCCGAACCGGACGCCGGCCAGCTCGACCTCGAAGACCGGCTGTCGCTGCGCCGGGTGGCAGGCCTGCGCACCGAGCTCGAGGACGTCACCGAGGTCGAGTACCGCCGGCTGCGCCTGGAGCGCGTCGTGCTCGTCGCCGTCGGCCTGAAGTCCCAGACGGAGGCCGAGGTCGACCAGTCGCTGGCCGAGCTGGCGCTGCTGGCGGAGACGGCGGGCTCGGAGGTCCTGGCCGGGCTGGTCCAGCGCCGCCAGGCGCCCGACCCGGCGACGTTCATCGGCCGCGGCAAGGTCGAGGAGCTGGCGCGGGTGGTCGCGGCCGAGGGCGCCGACACGGTCATCTGCGACGGTGAGCTGACCCCGGCGCAGCTCCGCAACCTGGAGGACAAGGTCCAGGTCAAGGTCGTCGACCGGACGGCCCTCATCCTCGACATCTTCGCCCAACACGCCAAGAGCTCCGAGGGCCAGGCCCAGGTCGAGCTGGCGCAGCTCCAGTACCTGCGCCAGCGGCTGCGCGGCTGGGGCGGCAACCTGTCGCGCCAGGTCGGCGGCCGGGCGTCGGGCGGCGCGGGCATCGGCGGCCGCGGCCCCGGCGAGACGAAGCTGGAGACCGACCGGCGGCGCATCAACGCGCGCATCGCCCGGCTCCGCGCCCAGTTGAAGGAACGCGGCGTCACGCGGGACGTGCGCCGCCAGGAACGCCACCGCCACCTCGTGCCGTCGGTCGCCCTCGTCGGCTACACCAACGCGGGCAAGAGCTCCCTGCTCAACCGGCTGACCGGCGCGGGCGTGCTGGTCGAGGACGCCCTGTTCGCCACGCTCGACCCGACGACGCGGCGGACCGAGACGGCCGACGGCCGCGAGTACACGCTGACGGACACGGTCGGCTTCATCCGCCACCTGCCCCACGACCTCATCGAGGCCTTCCGCTCGACCCTGGAGGAGGCGGCGGGCGCCCACCTGCTGCTCCACGTCGTGGACGGCGCCGACGCCGACCCGCAGGGCCAGATCGACGCAGTCCGGACCGTCCTGGGCGACATCGGCGCGGGCGAGGTCCCGGAGCAACTCGTGTTCAACAAGGCCGACGTGGCGGACCCGGCGGTCCTGGCCGCGCTGCTGACCCGCCACCCGGACGCCCTCGTCGTCTCGGCCACGACGGGGGAGGGGATCGACGCGCTGCGCCGGCGCCTGGCGGACCGGCTGCCGCGGCCGCGGACCCGCGTGACCGTGACCGTCCCCTACGCGCGCGGCGACCTGCTGGACCAGGTCCACAAGCGCGGCGAACTGCTGAGCGAGGACCACGGCCCCCTGGGCACGGCGATCGAAGCCCTGGTCGACGAACCACTGGCCGCCCAACTGCGGGCCGCCGCCGCCTAGCGGCCAACTGGCGGGCCCGATTCCCGGCCTCCCCCGAGGTGGCCGTGCTAGCTCGGCGGCGGGTCGCCCGCCTTGGCCCGGGCGGGGCTGGGGGTCGGCTTGGCGGCCGTGGCGGCGGGCCGGGACGGCTTCTCGGACTTGTCGTCCGGCCATTCGCGGACCTCTGATTCGGCCGCGCTGCCGGCGCTGGACGCCGTCTCCGCCGACGCCATCAGTTGGTCGGCGCCCGGCAGGGCCGGCCAGGTCCGCGGTTCCGCGCCGCCCGGCTGCGGCAGGCCGGCGGCGATCTGGGCCAGCGCCTCGCGCTCGCGGCTGCGGCGCGAGATGACCCGGCCGATCCAGGACGTCGGGATCTCGCGGCCGGTCACGACGTAGTGGATCGTCGAGTCGTCGTAGATGACCTCGGTCTGGGAGTTGAACGCCCCGGTCTGGCCCGCGATGACGATCTCGTCGCCGAGCTTGAGCTCCGTCGTCTCGTCCGGCAGCACGAGCCGCTTCTTGCCGCGCACGAGCAGCAGCGGCGTCGCCGCGATGTGGAGGTCGCGGTCGTACGGCGAGCGGAACAGATCGCCCAGCGTGACCGTGTGCTTCTCCATCCACCGGACCACGGCCGGGGTCTCGTGCTCGTTGATGCGCAGCGGCCGGACGTCCGGGGACTTGGTCGTCAGCCGCGCCGCCAGCCCCTCCGTGACCTCGCGCGACCAGGCGTCCTCCGCCGACATGATCGCGGCGATGAACTTCCAGTAGTGCGGGTTGACCAGGTGGACCAGGACCTGCTGCGTGACGAGGCCGGGCGGGAAGAAGACGGAGTCGGGCTTGAACGCCTCCAGGAGGGGCAGGCGCTGGTGCGACATCACCCGGACCGCCAGGTACGCCTGCGGCCGGGTCCGGCGGGCGTGGGCGGCCAGGGACAGGTTGGTGGCGTCCGACTCGGTGCCGCAGACGACCGCGTCGATGTGGCTGAGGTCACGCGGGACGCCGTCGGCGGGGTTGTGGCGGACCACCTCGTGGCCGGCCGCCGTCAGGTCGTCCGCGATCTCGTCGCCGAACGGGCCGTCGGACACGACGAGCCAGCGCTTCAGAGTGAAGCGGGGCGGCAGGGGCGGCAACTCGGTCCCGGCCTCCGCCATCAGCCACATGATGAGCCGGTACGTGTACGGCCGGTGCAGCGACAGCAGGAGGAAGCGGCCGTAGTCGTCGAAGGCGTTGATGACGGCCGTCGGGTTGAAGTCCCGCATCGCCTGGGCCACGGGCCGGGTCGTGACGCGAGCCAGGACCGGCATCTCCGGCCGCAGCAGGCGGCAGGCCATGACGATCTGGAGGTTGGCCTCCTCGTCCCCGGTCAGCGCCAGGACGGCCTCGCAGTGCGGGTGGTCGAGGCCGGCCACGCCGAGGATGACCGGGTCCCGGGCGTCGGCCGTGTAGCCCGGGACGTCGGTCGTCAGCAGGTCGGTCCCGACCCGTTCAATGGGCGACGTCTCCTGGTCCACGACGACGACGCGGCGGCCCCGCATGTCGAGGGCCCGGACGACCGACCGGCCGATGTAGCCATAGCCCAGCACGAGCGTGAACGGCTCCCGCATGTGGTGGACCGCCCGGCTGAACGTGGCGGCCCGGCGGGCCGACGTGAACGCGGCGTCCGAGCCGAGCGTCATGACGCGCGACAGCGCATAGGCCCAGGTCACGACCGACATGTAGATGGCGAACATGACCCACGCCCGTTGGGCCGTCGAGTAGGCGTAGGGGATCTCGCCCAGGCCGATGGTCGACGCCGTGAACGTCATGAAGTAGAACGCCTGGAACGCCGTCAGGTTGGGCTGGCCCTCCGGGCCCGGCACGAGGGCCAGCCCGACGGAGCCGATCGTCATCGTGGCGAACACGGCCGACAGCGGTCCCCGCATCTTCCGCAGGAAGATGAACACGGCCGCGAGGTCCGGGAGTTCCCGGGGGACCTCGACGTGGCCGAGGCGGAGCTGGGTCGAGCGGCTCGGGGCGCGGTGGACCGCCCGGCGGCGGCGCCGCCGCGAGCTCGAGCTGGGGGCCGGGGCGGGTCCCCGCGGCGGGGCGGTCGGGCTGGACACCGGGTCCCTCAGCGGCGGCGGAACGTGGACGTCTCGATGACGAGGAGGATGACCGAGACGATGTTGGCGAGGAGGGCGCCGCCGGAGAACGAGACGATTGTGGCCATGACGTGCTCGCTCGGGATCCGGCCGCCCGAGCTGTTGAGGGCGTAGAGGATGGCGGACACGATGAGCTGGATGTCCGCCACGAGGCTCGTGGCGATGTGGACCGCCCCGATCTGGGTACGGTCGCCGAGCTTGATCACCGTGGCCAGGATGTTGACCACGAGCGCGGCGTAGAGCTCGATGGAGCTGTGGGCCTCCGGGTTCGAGATATCGCCGACGAAGAACCCGAAGTTGAGGGTCGCGGCGAGTATGACGAAGAACCCGAAGAAGACCTTCTCAAGACTCATGGTTGGAACTGTAGCCCCGGCGGCGCGCCCGGTCACGCCGCGCGGCGGTGGTCGAGGGTTTGGGCGGCGGCCGCCGGAGCGGCGCGGGGGTACAGTGGCCGCCGTGACCGTTGACCTTGGAATGCCCGCCCTGCCCGCCCCCGTCCTCGCCCCCCGGCGCCCGTCCCGCCCGATCCGGGTGGGCCAGGTCCAGGTCGGCGGCGGGGCGCCGATCTCGGTCCAGTCGATGACGACGACCAAGACGGTCGACGTCACGGCCACGCTCCAGCAGATCGCCGAGCTGACCGCCGCGGGCTGCGACATCGTCCGCGTCGCCGTGCCCAGCCAGGACGACGCCGACGCCCTGCCCGAGATCACGCGCCACTCCCAGATCCCCGTCATCGCCGACATCCACTTCCAGCCCCGCTACGTCCTGGCCGCGATCGACGCCGGCTGCGCCGCCGTCCGCGTCAACCCCGGCAACATCAAGGCCTTCGACGACCAGGTCGCCACCATCGCCCGGGCCGCCGCGGACGCCGGCGTGTCGCTCCGCATCGGCGTCAACGCCGGTTCCCTCGACGCCCGCCTGCTGGCCAAGTACGGCAAGGCCACGCCCGACGCCCTGGTCGAGTCCGCTCTCAACGAGGCCCGGCTGTTCGAGGAGGTTGGCTTCTTCGACTTCAAGATCTCCGTCAAGCACCACGACCCCGTCGTCATGGTCGAGGCCTACCGCCAGCTGGCCGCCGCCTGCGACTACCCGCTCCACCTGGGCGTGACCGAGGCCGGGCCGGCCTTCCAGGGGACCATCAAGTCGTCCGTCGCGTTCGGCATCCTGCTGGCCGAGGGCATCGGCGACACGATCCGAGTGTCGCTCTCGGCCCCGCCGGTCGAGGAGGTCAAGGTCGGCCTCAAGATCCTGGAGGCCCTCAACCTGCGCGCCCGCCGGCTGGAGATCGTGTCCTGCCCGAGCTGCGGCCGGGCCCAGGTCGACGTCTACACGCTGGCCGAACAGGTCACGAAGGGGCTGGAAGGGCTGACCGTCCCGCTCCGCGTGGCCGTCATGGGCTGCGTCGTCAACGGCCCGGGCGAGGCCCGCGAGGCCGACCTCGGCGTGGCCTCGGGCAACGGCAAGGGCCAGATCTTCGTCCAGGGCGAGGTCATCCGGACCGTGCCGGAGGCGGAGATCGTCCCCACCCTCTTGGCCGAGGCCCGCCGCCTGGCCGCCGAGCGGCCGGACGCCGCGGGCGCCCCGGTCGTCACGGTGGTCTGACGGCCCGGCGGTCCGGCGCCTTGGGACCCGGTGGCTACTCTTGGACCCGTGCCTACCGTCCGAGCGCTGGGACCGCGTGATCTCACCCAAGCCCTCGCCCTGGCCGGCCAGCACCCCGTCGAGAACGTCCTCGTCCTCGCCAAGATGCGCGCCTCGGGCCTCGAGCCCCACCTGATGGGTCACGACATCCTCGGCGCCTTCGATTTTCGTGGCCGCCTCCTGGGCCTCCTGTCCAACGCCGCGTCCCTCACCCCGGTCGAACTGGCCGCCGACGCCATCCCGCCGCTGGCCCGCTACCTGGGCGGCCTGCGCCGGGCCGGGTCGATCGTCGGGGCCAGGCCCTACGCCATGGGCCTCTTCGAGGAGCTGGCCCGCCGTTTCCCGGGCGTCTGGGGCGGCCCGCGCGAGGTCCGCGAGCGCCAGCCCGTCCTCATGATCGACCGCGACCCCGACGGCCCGGCCGACCCCGCCGTGACGCCCATCACGGCCGCCCTGGCCGACGCCTACTACCGGGCGGCCGTCGCCATGTACACGGAGGAGATCGGCGTCACCCCGGCCGAGGCGACCGGCGGCTACCGGCGCCACGTCGACCGGATCATCCAGCGGGGCGACGCCTACGGCGTCTGGGACGGCCACCAGGTCCTGTTCAAGGCCGACGTCTCCGTCGCCTCCGGCCCGGTCTGCCAGATCGGCGGCGTCTGGCTCCACCCGGACCTGCGCGGCCGGGGGCTCTCGGAGGCGGCCCTGGCGGCCGTCATCCGGCTGGTCCGGCGGCGCTACCCGATCGTCAGCCTGTACGTCAACGACTACAACCAGCGGGCGCTGTCGGTCTACCGGCGCCTCGGCTTCACGATGGTGGGCGAGTTCGCCACGGTCCTCTGGTAGGGGCGGCGGCCGCCCGCCAGCCGCCCTACTTGATGCGGCGGCGCAACTGGGCCACCGCCAGCGCGCCGAACACGGCGATCAGCGCGACGAGCACGACCGGCGGCAGCCAGTCGGGGATGTGGTGGGAGCCGACGTACAGGTCGAAGCCGTAGCTCTGGCGCAGGGTCTTCGTGTAGCCCGAGTCCCCGCCCGTCACGATGACCAGGGCGTCGGACGCCAGGGCCCGGCGCAGCAGGCCGGCGGCCTGGGCGAACGGCAGCACGTTGATGACGTTGCGGACGCCCGTCGGGATCATCAACTCGGGGATGTACGCGGCGGCGAGGAAGCCGATCATCGTGCCCGTGATCGTGGACAGCGTGACGAACGAGCCGGTCGACGCCGTCAGCGTGATGAGGAAGCAGTTGAGCGCGGAGAAGCCGGCCGCGCAGAGGAACACCCAGCCCCACGCCTCGCCGACGGCCGCGATGCCCGGGGCGCGGCCCTCGAAGACCCGGACGACGCCCCAGCCGACGAACAGCACGATCGACGACATGGCGAACGACGCCACGAAGCAGGACAGGTAGTAGCCGCCGATGATCTGCCAGCGCCGGATCGGCATGACGATGAACTCCGTGAACCGGCCGGTCATCCGGTCGTCGACGTAGCCGACCAGCGCCCCCAGCCCCGTCGTGACCGTCGTCACCATGACGATGCCCGCGAAGACCCAGACGTTGACGTAGTACGCCACGTCCGCCTGGACGTAGGGCAGCTCGCGCTTCTCGAGCGCCTCCTGGATGCCGTCGATGTTCATCTTCTGGAGGAACAGGATGTAGAGGGCCAGGAGGATGAGCGCCGCCAGGAACGAGAGGAACACGCCCGTCTTGTCACGCAGGTAGATCGTCAGATTCCGCCGGGCGAGGAGAAGGGTGTTCGTCATCAGTCGGCATACTCCGGCTCGCCGCCCAGCAGGTTCAAGAAGACGTCGTCCATGGAGCCGTGGACGAACTCGAAATCGGCCAGGGTCGGCCGGTACACGTCGAGGACCCGGATGGCGTCCTGCGCGTTGCGCACCTCGACGCGGTACGAGCCGTTCTCCTGCCACCAGAGGTCCGGGCGGGTCCGCTCGAGCATGATCTCGAGCTGGTAGGCGTCGAAGTCGCTCGCCGGGGTCAGGCGGAGCACGGGCGCGGAGAACTCGTTGCGCAACTGTGTCGGCGTCCCCTCCGTCACGAGCTGGCCGTGGTCGACGACCACGACGTGGTCGGCCTCCTCGGTCTCCTCCATGTAGTGGGTGGTCAGGACGACCGTCATCTGGTCCTCCTCGCGCAGCCGGTTGATGGCGTCCCACACCTGGGCCCGGCTCTGCGGGTCGAGGCCGGACGTCGGCTCGTCGAGGAACATGACGCTGGGATGGTGGAGCAGCGCCCGGGCGATGTCGACGCGCCGCTTCTGGCCGCCGGACAGATGGCCGTAGAAGCGGCGCTGGAGGTCGGACACGCCGACGAGGTCGCAGACGTCGTCGACCCGGTCGTGGGCGATGCGGTAGAGGGAGGCCTTGAGGTGGAGGTTCTCGGAGACCGTCAGCTTGGGGTCGAGGAGGGATTGCTGGAAGACGATGCCCGTGTCGCGCCGGATGCTCTCCTGGTCGGCGCCGACCGAGTAGTTGTTGATGCGGATGTGGCCCGAGTCGGGCCGGAGCGTCGTGGTCATGCAGGCGATCGTGGTCGACTTGCCCGCGCCATTGGCGCCCAGGAGGGCGAACAGCTCACCATCTTCAATCTCAAAAGATAAGTTGTCCACCGCCTGGACGGCGCCGAAGCGCTTGCTCAGGGTGTCAACGGAGATCACGTCAATCCTTGCGTCCGGAGGAGGTCAAACGGCCAGCCCAAGCATAACCCCTCGCCCAAGCGCCCTGGCGCCGGTTTTCTTAAGGTTTGGTCACGGTTTGAGCCAGGCTTGGCGTCACGGTGAAGCGGGGCTTTGGCGGTAGGATCAGCCCCCGGTTGTTCGAGGGTCCGGCCGGGGGCCGGACAGATAGGGGTGGCTGCGATGGTCATGAGGATGTCCCAACTGTTCGTGCGGACGCTGCGTGAGGACCCGGCGGACGCCGTCGTCCCCAGCCACCGCTGGCTGGTCCGCGCGGGCTACATCCGGCGAGTCGCCCCGGGCATCTACACGTGGCTGCCGCTCGGGCTGCGCGTCTTGGCCAAGGTCGAGGCGATCGTGCGCGAGGAGATGGACGCCATCGGCGGCCAGGAGGTCCGCTTCCCCGCCCTGCTGCCGCGCGAGCCCTACGAGGCGACCAACCGCTGGACCGAATACGGGCCGAGCCTCTTCCGCCTGAAGGACCGGACCCAGGCCGACTTCCTCCTCGGCCCGACCCACGAGGAGATGTTCACCCTGCTGGTCAAGGACCTCTACTCGTCCTACAAGGACCTGCCGCTGACGCTCTACCAAATCCAGACGAAGTACCGCGACGAGGCCCGGCCCCGCGCCGGGATCCTGCGCGGCAAGGAGTTCGTCATGAAGGACTCCTACTCGTTCGACCTGTTGGAGGAGGGCCTGGCCGCCAGCTACGAGCTCCACCGCCAGGCGTACACGCGCATCTTCGACCGCCTCGGCTTCGACTACGTCGTCGTCCAGGCGATGTCCGGCGCCATGGGCGGGTCACGCTCGGAGGAGTTCCTGGCGCTCTCCGAGTTCGGCGAGGACACATTCGTCCGCTCGCCCGGCGGCTACGCCGCCAACGTCGAGGCCGTCCACATCGCCCCGCCGCCCGCCGTCGACGCCAGTGCCGTCCCCGCGGCCGCCGAGATCCCGACCCCCGGCGCCGGGACGATCGATGCGCTCGTGACCTTGGTCAACGAGTCGGTGCCGCGGGCGGACCGGCCGTGGGCGGGCGCCGACACCCTGAAGAACGTCGTCGTCACGCTGAAGTACCCGGACGGCCAGCGCGAGCCCCTCGTCATCGGGCTCCCCGGCGACCGCGAGGTCGACGAGAAGCGGCTGGAGGCGGCCGTGGCGCCCGCCGAGGTCGAGCCGTTCGGCGAAGCCGATTTCGCCGCCCACCCCGAGTTGGTCAAGGGCTACATCGGCCCCGTCCGGCTGGCCGACGGCGGCCACGTCGCCGTGCTCGGGCTTGAGGGCGAGGCCAAGGTCCGCTACCTGCTCGACCCGCGCGTCGTCGACGGGACCGACTGGATCACGGGCGCCAACCGGCCCGACACCCACGTCGTCCACCTCGTCAAGGGCCGCGACTTCGCCGCCGACGGGGTCATCGACGTGGCCGAGGTCCGCGACGGCGACCCCGCCCCCGACGGCTCCGGGCCCCTGGAGCTGGCCCGCGGCGTCGAGATGGGCCACATCTTCCAGTTGGGCCAGAAGTACTCCCAGGCGCTCGACCTCCGCGTCCTGGACCAGAACGGCAAGCTCCAGACCGTCTGGATGGGCTCCTACGGCATCGGCGTGTCGCGCGCCGTGGCGATGGTGGCCGAGGGCACCTGCGACGAGCGGGGGCTTTGCTGGCCGCGCCACGTCGCCCCGTACGACGTCACGGTCGTGTCCGCCGGCAAGGGCGACGCCATCGCCCAGGAGTCCGAGCGCATCGCCACGGAGCTGGCGGCCCTCGGGCTGGAGGTCGTCTGGGACGACCGCAACGTCTCACCCGGCGTCAAGTTCGCCGACGCGGAACTGCTCGGCTTCCCCACGATCGTCATCGTCGGCCGCGGCCTGGCCGACGGCGTCGTCGAGGTCCGCGACCGCCAGACCGGCGACCGCCAGTCGGTCGCCGTGGCCGACGCGGTGGCGTACATCGCGGAGCAGTGCCAGGGGTAGGGCCCGCGGGGCTGACGCCGGCCGTCAGATCCAGTTCTTCTTCTTGAACACGATGAACAGGATGGTCGCCGATACGACCATCAGGATCAGGGCCATGGGGTAGCCGAGGAACCAGTTCAGCTCGGGCATGTGGACGAAGTTCATGCCGTAGATGCCCGTGATCAGGCTGGGCGTGAAGAGGATGGCGGCCCAGGCGGAGACCTTCTTCATCTCCTCGTTGCGCTGGAGCCCGATGATCGACACGTTCATCGACAGGACGTCGCGCAGCGTCGACTGCATGAGGTCGGCGCGCTCGCGCAGGCGGGCCAGGTGGTCGGCCACGTCGGCGTAGTAGCTCTTGAGCTCCGCCGGCACGTGCTCCTCGCCGAACTCGCCGTCCAGGGAGTCGAGGACCTCCTCGGTCGAGCGCAGGATGCCCGCCAGGACCGTGGTCTCGCGGGACAGGTGGTAGGCGGGGCGGAGGTCCGAGATGCCGCCGGCGAAGACCTGGTCCTCCAGGTCGTCGATGTCGGCGCGCAGCCCGTCGCTGGCCGGGAAGAAGCGGTCGACGATCGCGTCGAGGACGGCGTAGACGATGGCGCGGGCGCCGAAACGGAGCAGCTCGGGCTCCTCCTCGAGCCGCTGGCGGACGCTGTCGAGGTTGGGGTTGTCCGTGTGGCGGATCGTCACGACGAAGCCGGGTCCGGCGACGATGTGGACTTCTCCCAGCGTGAACTCGTCCGGGCCGTCGACGTAGCGGGCCGTCCGCAGGACGATGAAGTGGATGTCGCCGTAGCGCTCGTGCTTGGCCCGCTGGTGGGCCTTGATCGTGTCCTCGACGATGAGCCGGTGGAGGCCGAAGCGGTCGGCCAGGTCGCGGAGCGTCGCCTCGGTCGGCTGGTACAGGCCGATCCAGGCCAGCGCGTCGGGCTGCGCCGCCATCGCCTCGCAGGTCTCGTCGAGCGAGCCCGTCGTCAGGAGCCGGGCGCCGTCGTGGTAGAGCGCGCCGCGGAATTGGTCGGGCGCGGCCGTGGCCCCCGGCCCGTGGCCGACGGGCCGCTGCCAGCGTTCAGGTACAGGCGCCACGGTGAACCCCCCGGAGAGCGTGGTTGTTGCCGCCCAGCCTAACGGCCAACGTGACGTGGATCACGCGCACCGGGCCACATGTTGGAGGTCACGAGGTGAGCGAGATGTGCACGTGGTCGTAGTGGTTCTGGGTCGGCGAGCCGCGGTCGGCCATCCACTGCCAGGAGTCGTTGCCCCAGCCCGCCTGCCAGTAGCGCTGGCGCCAGATGAGGTACTTGACGCCGAGGACGCCGGCGTTGTCCTGGCACCAGCGGGCGATCGTGTCGCCCAGCGCGATGCCCGACTCGCTCGACCAATCCGGGATCATGACGTCGAGGGCCAGGCCCGAGCCGTGGTCGCCCCAGTCGCCCGCGCGGTAGCCGCCGATGGTCGTGATCTCCGTGAAGACCCCGGCCAGCGTCTGTTTCACCTGGATGGCGTGGGCGGTCAGCCCCGTGTTGTCGCCGACGTCACGCGGGGAGACGACCGTGGCGAGGAGGTTGCGGGCCTCGGTCGTCTTGGCCTGGATGTCGGCCATCTGCTGCTCCATGGCGGTCCGGCGCTCGGCGATGGTCTGGAGGTTGGCCTCCTGGGCGGCCTTGAGCTGCTGGAGGTTGGACTGCTCGAAGAGGTAGTCCTCGAGGAGCGAGTCGAACTGGAAGTTGACCTGGTTGACGACGCTGAGGCGCTGCATCATCGTGGCGGCGTCCGGGCTGGAGAACAGGGCGATGGACTGGTTGAGGTCGTGGTCCTGCCAGCGGTAGAGGGCGACCTGGATGACCTGGGTCTGGATGCCCGCGAGCTTGGCCTCGGCCTGGGCCAGTTGCGCGGTCGTCTGGTCGAGCTGGCCCTGGGCCGTCTCCAGGCTGAGGGCGCTCTCGGCGTAGGCGGCCGTCAGCTCGTCGTACTGGGCTTCGAGGGCGGCGATCTCGGCCTTGACCTCCTCGGAGGTCGGCTCGGCGGCGGCCGGCGCGGCCAGGGCCCACGTCGCCAGGAGGCACGACAGGCCGACCACAGCCCAGCGCCGAGCCTTCATCTGGCCTCCCATCCGCGCCGTCCCGGGTGGCCAACCGCCCGGCTAGCCCCAACCTGAGAGAAGACTAAACGAAACCTGAGGACTTGGCCAGGTCGGGCCGCGCTGGACGCGCGCTGCGCGGGGACTGGCGGACCGCGTGACGACGTACCATGGAGGGCGTGTCATTTCTGAGTCAGGTCGTGGTCAACGCCATCGCGCTGTTCTGCCTCGACGCCCTCCTGGACTCGGTCACGGTGTTCGGTTCGGTCGACGCGGCAGGCGTGGTCACGGGGGAGTCCGGCGTCGTCGGGCGGGTCCTCGTGTACCTCGTGGTCGGGCTCCTGCTGGCGCTCGTCAACACGGTCGTCCGGCCGTTCGTCAAGCTCCTCGCCCTGCCCCTGTACATCGTCACGCTGGGCGCCTTCGGCCTGGTCGTCAACGGGCTCATGCTGGTCCTGGTCTCGAAGTTCACCCCGACGCTCGGCTTCGGCCTGGTCGTCGACGGGTTCGGCTCGGCCATCGGCGCGGGCCTGGTCCTGTCGATCCTGACGGCCATCGTGTCCATCCCGTTCCGCCGGCAGAAGTAGGTCCGCGGGGAGCCGCTCACACCCTGCCTACACTGTGCCCCGTGGATCAGCAGCGCGCCCCTGAGGAGGACTGGGCCACGTGCGCGCGCGGCGAACAGCACTGGGGCCGCCTCGGCGGGGCCGGGGTAGCCGCCTGGCTGCCGGACGGCCGCGTCCTCCTCCAGCTCCGGTCGGGGCGGTCGCACCACGGCGGCACGTGGGGCTGGCCCGGCGGGGCCCGGCGCCGCGGGGAAACCGCCCTCGCCGCCGCCGTCCGCGAAGCCGGGGAGGAGACTCCGCTGGACACCTCCGTCCTCCAGCCGCGCTGGTGGCACCTGGCCGACCACGGCGGCTGGACCTACACGACCGTCGGCGCCGCCGCCCCGGCCGCCCAAGCCGACTTGGCACCCGACGGTGCCCACTGGGAGACCGACGACCTCCGCTGGATCGCCGACCCGGCCGCCCTGGACCTCCATCCCGGCGTGGCCGAAGCCTGGCCCGCCCTCGCCCCGCTCGTCGGCGCCCAGGCCACGCTCGTGGTCGACGCCGCCAACGTCGTCGGCTCCCGGCCGGACGGCTGGTGGAAGGACCGGGCCGGCGCCGCCACGCGCCTGCGCGACGAGCTGGCAGCCCTCGCCCGGACGGGGCTGGCCCACATCCGCTTCGACCCCCGGGATCAACTGGGCCTCGCCGTCGCCGGCTGGTGGCCCCGCCTGGTCCTCGTGACGGAAGGGCAGGCGCGCGGCGTGACCTCGACCCCTGACGTCACGGTCGTCCCGGCCCCCGCCGCCGGCGACGACGAGATCGTCCGCCAGGCGGCCCTGGCCCTCGACACCCGGCCCACCCCGACGTCGCCCGTCGCCGTCGTCACGGCCGACCGCGAGCTGATCCGCCGCGTCGCAGCCCTGGGCGCGACGACGCTGCGGCCGTCGGCCATCCGCTGAACCGCGCTCAGCGGACCCCCACGTGACCCTTCAGCCGCCGTACCTCCGGCGACAGCGCCGCCAGCGCCGTGACGAGCAGGATCGTGCCGCCGCAGCCGATCAGCGCCGGGTGGAGGCCCAGCCAGTCGGCGGCCGGCGCGGCGATGATGAGCCCGATCGGGCCGAACATGATCGAGCCGAAGGCGTCGTACGCGGCCACGCGCGACAGGGCGTCCGGCGGCACCTCCCGCTGCAGGGCGGTCATCCAGAGGACGCCGAACAGCTCGAAGCCGAGGCCCATGCCGACGGCGGCGACCGCCGTCACCAGCACGGGCGCGCCGAGCCCCAGCAGGACCGGCGGGACCCCGGCGAAGAAGGTCACGAGGACGCCGGTGAAGATCGGCCGGCGCGGCCGCCAGACGAGCGACACGACGACGCCCAGGACGGCCCCGACGGCCTCCCCGACGAGGACGGTCGTCCACGCCTTGGGGCCGCCCAGCTCCGCCTTGGCGATGACCGGACCGAGGACGCCGTGGGCGGCCTGGAGCATCATGACGACGAACGCGTATTGCGCCGTGCAGACCCAGATCCACTGGCGCGAGCTGAACTCGCCCCAGCCCGCGATGAGCTGGCGCAGCGGCGACTCCGCCGGGTTGGCGCCGGCCGGCGCGACGGGCAGGCCGAGCGCGACCACCCCCGCCGTCAGGTACAGCGCCCCGGCCACGACAACCGCCCAGCCGCCGCCGAGCAGGACGACCATCGCGCCCGAGCCGACGAGCCCGGCGAGCCGGGCGGCCGACGCGCCCATCGACAGCCAGGCGTTGCCCTGCTGCAGCAGGAGCGGCGGCACGACCTCGGGAATGATGCCGGTCAGGGCCGGGTAGAGGACGGACTCGGCGATGCCGGTCAGCCCCGCCGCCAGGCACATCAGCCACGTCCACGTCAGCCCGGTCAGCATCATCAGGCCCAGCGCCACCCAGCCGAGCCCGACGACCGCGATCCCGATCTGGAGCACGCGGACCCGCGGATAGCGGTCCGCCACGACCCCGCCGAACAGCGACAACACGACCTTCGGGCCGAGCTGGGCGGTCAGAACGGTGGAGAGCAGGTGGGCGTCGCCGCCGGGCAGGTCAAGGAGGCCGAAGGCCAGCGCGACGGGCGCGAACGCGAAGCCCATCATGGCGATCGTGCGGGCGACCAACAGGACGACGTAGGGCCGGTCGTGGATCAGGTCGGACGTCGGCGACGGCAGGCGCGGGTCCGCCGGGGTCGTGTCGCTCATGGTCGCCTTCCGTCGTCAGCCAAGCGGGTCATCCTGCCAGACATCGGGGCTGAATCCAAGTCGGCGTCGGCGTGACCGGCGGGGAGGTCCTTCGGCCGGACACACTACGGTGAAGCCATGTCTTTGGTTGACGATGTCCTGGCCTCTACTCCCGTCATCGACGGACACCATGACCTGGCCGCGGCCCTGCGCCACGGCCAGGGGTACTCGGTGGCGGGGCTGGACCGGCTCGCCCCGCGCTTCCAGACCGACCTGGTCCGGCTCCGCCAGGGCGGTGTCGGGGCGCAGTTCTGGTCGGTCTGGGTGACGCCCAAGCTGCCGGAACCCGAGGCCGTCGTCGCCACGCTCGAGCAGATCGACTGCGTCTACCGCCTCATCGCCGCCTACCCCGACGACCTGCGTTTCGCCCGCACGGCCGACGACATCGAGGCCGCCTGGGCTGACGGCCGGATCGCGTCCCTCATCGGGGTCGAGGGCGGCCACTCCATCGCCCGCTCTCTCGGCGTCCTGCGGATGCTGGCCCGCCTGGGCGCCCGGTATATGACCCTGACCCACGGCGACAACCTGGCCTGGGCCGACTCCGCCACCGACGCGCCGCAGCTCGGCGGCCTGAACGACGAGGGCCGGGCCGTCGTGGCCGAACTCAACCGGTTGGGAATGATGGTCGACCTCTCCCATGTCTCGGCCGACACGATGCGGGACGCCCTCGACGTGACCCGCGCGCCCGTGATCTTCTCGCATTCGTCGGCGCGGGCGCTGGGCGGCCACGCGCGGGATGTGCCGGACGACGTGCTGGCCCGGGTGCGCGACAACGGGGGCGTCGTCCAGGTCACGTTCGTCGCCGGTTTCCTGTCCGCCGAGCGCGAGGCGTGGGCGACGGCGGCGGAAGCCGCCGCGGGGGAGGCCCCCGGCACCTGGCACTGGGCCGCCGCGCCGCTCCCCGGCGAGTCCGCCGAGGCGGCGGCCGCGCGCAACGCGGCGGCCCGAGAGGGCACCCCGGACCCGGCCGCGTTCCTGGCCGACTACGCCAAGACCCACCCGCGCCCCCCGGTCACGAGCGCGACGGTGGCCGACCACGTCGAACACATCCGCGCGGTCGCGGGCCTGGCCCACGTCGGCCTGGGCGGCGACTACGACGGCACCTTCGACCTCCCCGACGACATGCCCGACGTGACCGGCTACCGGAAGGTCCTCGACCACCTAGCCGACCGCGGCTGGTCCAAGCCAGAGCTGGAAGCGCTGACAGGCCGCAACGTCCTGCGGGTGATGCGAGCGGTCGAGGCGGCCGCCGCAGGCTAGGCCAACCAATCTTGGTCGGGCCTGGCGGGCGTCTCCGGTTGGCGGAGCCAACCGTCGAGGGCCGTCACGAGGTGGCCGACCCTGTCCCGGCCACGGGGGAAGCGATGCGCCGCGACCAACAGGAGGCGGGGCGCCGGTCGCCCCTCCAGGTAGGCCGTGTCGGCCAGGGGGAGGAAGTCCTTGACGTTCTCCGTCACGATCCGGCGGTCCTGGGCGACCGCCACGGAGACAAGGTCGGCATCGGACTTGGCCATGAGTTCCGCGTCGCCGTTCACCGCCGCGACATCGAAGCCCCGGTCACGCAACGCCTGGGCGATGGCGGGCGAGTAGTGCTCGTCCAGCAGCAGGCGTTCGGTCACGACAGCGCCGCTTGCCGGACTTGCCAGGCCTTGAACGCGGCTTCGGCGGCCAACTCGTTGTCGGCGATCTCACGGTCGATTTCCGCGGGATAACGGGAGTAGTAGGTCAGCGCGAGGTCGACCAAGCTGGCGGGCAGCCCCATCTCCTCGGCGACCGACGCCACCTTGTCCCCGGCCTCCGCAGGCGTCTCCTTGACGGCCGCCATGATTTCCCAGACATCCGGGCCGCCCGCCAGGCTGGCGCGGCGTCCGCTGGGCCCGGGCTTGAAGATGATCCCCGGGGTCTCCCGCATTCGCAAGCCCTCGTCAACCAAGTCCTGGACGAGCCCAGACGGGGTCGTGGTGTGGCTGCGGGCCCACCGGCGGAGCCGTTCGATGACCGACGCGTCGAAGCGGATCGACAGCGGATATGTGCTCATGCGCTACAGCGTAGCGCACAACGGCGATTCCTCGGCCGGTGCCACGGTTCACCGACGGAGAGATCTTGACACTTCCGCGGCCACGACCGAGTTTCTCGAACTGCACGCGCCGCGAACCACGTGACAGGTCCTGGCGGTGGTCGGCACGGGCGGGGTCTTGCGGGTAGTCTCTGTGCGGCGGTGGGGCCCTGTACCGGCCCCGCGGAGAGGATGTCGATGAACGCGCACCAGGAACAGCAAGCGATTCTGGTGTTGGAGGACGGCCGGACCTTTCATGGGCAGGCGTATGGCGCGATCGGCGAGGCGTTCGGTGAGGCCGTATTCGCGACCGGCATGTCCGGCTACCAGGAGACGCTGACCGACCCGAGCTACCGCGGCCAGGTCGTCGTCCAGACCGCCCCCCACATCGGCAACACCGGCTGGAACGACGAGGACGACGAGTCCGCCCGGATCTGGGTTGCCGGCTACGTCGTCCGCGACCCCGCCCCGCGCCCCAGCTCGTGGCGCTCCAAGCGCCCCCTCGAAGCCGAACTCGTCCGCCAGGGGATCGTCGGCATCGCCGGCATCGACACGCGCGCGCTGACCCGCCACCTCCGCGAACGCGGCGCCATGCGCGTCGGCCTGTCCTCCGTCACGCTGGACGCCGCGGCCCTGCTCGACCAGGTCCTGGCCAGCCCCCAGATGGCGGGCGCCAACCTCGTCGGCGACGTCACGACGGCGCAGCCCTACGTCGTCCCGCCGGTCGGCGGGAAGCGGTTCACGGTCGTCGCGGTCGACCTCGGGATCAAGGCGATGACGCCGACCCTGATGGCCCGGCGCGGCATCGAGGTCCACGTCGTCCCCGCCTCGACCCCGTTCGCGGACATCGCCGCCCTCCAGCCCGACGGCGTCTTCTTCTCCAACGGCCCCGGCGACCCGGCCACGGCCGACGCGGAGGTCGCCCTCCTCCGGGAGGTCCTGGCGGCCGGGATCCCCTTCTTCGGTATCTGCTTCGGCAACCAGTTGTTCGGCCGCGCCCTCGGCTTCGGGACCTACAAGCTGAAATACGGCCACCGCGGCATCAACCAGCCGGTCCAGGACCTGACCACGGGCATCGTCGAGGTCACGGCCCACAACCACGGCTTCGCCGTCGACGCCCCGCGCGGCCACGACGTGGCGACGCCCTACGGCGTGGCCCGCGTCTCCCACATCGACCTCAACGACGACGTCGTGGAAGGGCTGGAGCTGAGACGGGACGGCCGGCTGGTCGGGTTCTCCGTCCAGTACCACCCCGAAGCCGCCGCCGGGCCACACGACGCGGCGTACCTGTTCGACCGCTTCACCGACATGATGGGGGGCCACCGCTGATGCCCCGCCGTACTGACATCCAGTCCATCCTCGTCATCGGCTCGGGCCCGATCGTCATCGGCCAGGCCTGCGAGTTCGACTACTCCGGGACGCAGGCCTGCCGTGTCCTCAAGGAGGAGGGCTACCGCGTCATCCTCGTCAACTCCAACCCGGCCACGATCATGACCGACCCGGAGCTGGCCGACGCCACGTACGTCGAGCCGATCACGCCGGAGTTCGTCGAGCGCATCATCGCCCAGGAGCGCCCGGACGCCGTCCTCGCCACGATGGGCGGCCAGACCGCGCTCAATGTGGCCGTGGCGCTGGCCCAGCGCGGCGTCCTGGAGAAGTACGGCGTCGAGCTGATCGGCGCCAACATCGACGCCATCACGCGGGGCGAGGACCGCGAGGCGTTCAAGCGGGTCATCGAGTCGCTGACCGATGTCCCGGGCGGCGCCCCCGAGGTCGCCCGCTCGGTCATCTGCCACACGGTCGCGGAGGTCGAGGCGGCCGCCGACCAGCTCGGCCTACCGGTCGTCCTGCGCCCCTCCTACACGCTCGGCGGCGTCGGCTCCGGCTTCGCCCACGACAGGGACGAACTCCGGCGCATGGCCCAGACCGGCCTCGACGCCTCGCCGGCCACGGAGGTCCTGGTCGAGGAGTCCGTGCTCGGCTGGAAGGAGTTCGAGCTCGAGGTCATGCGGGACCGCCAGGACAACACGGTCATCGTCTGCTCGATCGAGAACCTCGACCCGATGGGCGTCCACACGGGCGACTCCATCACGGTCGCCCCGGCCCTGACTCTGACCGACCGCGAATACCAGCGCCTGCGTGACATCGGCCTGGCCGTCATCCGCGCCGTTGGCGTCGACACGGGCGGCTGCAACATCCAGTTCGCCGTCAACCCGGTCGACGGCCGCGTCATCGTCATCGAGATGAACCCCCGCGTCTCCCGCTCCAGCGCCCTGGCCTCCAAGGCGACCGGCTTCCCGATCGCCAAGATCGCCGCCAAGGTCGCCGTCGGCTACACGCTCGACGAAATCCGCAACGACATCACCCAGGAGACCCCCGCCAGCTTCGAGCCGACCCTCGACTACGTCGTCGTCAAGGTGCCGCGCTTCGCGTTCGAGAAGTTCCCGACCGCCGAGGACACGCTGACGACCCACATGAAGTCCGTGGGCGAGGTCATGGCCTTGGGCCGCAACTTCACGGAGGCCCTGGGCAAGGCGCTGCGCTCCCTCGAGGACCCGCGCGCCCCCTTCGTCCTGCACGGCCCGGTCGAACCTGACCTCGACCATCTCCTGGCCACGATCGCCCGGCCCCACGACGGCCGCCTCGGCCAGGTCGTCCAGGCACTCCGCGCCGGCGCCACGGTCGAGCAGGTCCACGCCGTGACGGCCATCGATCCGTGGTTCCTCGACCAGCTCCAGCTCCTCGTCGACCTGGCCCGCGAGCTGGAGACCGCCCCGGACCTGACCGTCGAACTGCTGCGCCGGGCCAAGCGCCACGGGCTCTCCGACCGCCAGATCGGGCTCATCCGCCATCTGCCCGAGGCCGTCGTCCGCGGGCTGCGCTGGGCCCTCGGCCTCCACCCGGTCTACAAGACCGTCGACACGTGCGCCGCCGAGTTCGCCGCCCGGACGCCGTACCACTACTCGACCTACGACGAGGAGACCGAGGTCGCCCCGCGGACCAAGCCCGCCGTCCTCATCCTCGGCTCCGGCCCCAACCGCATCGGCCAGGGCATCGAGTTCGACTACTCCTGCGTCCACGCCGCGATGGTCCTCAGCGAGCAGGGCTACGAGACCGTCATGGTCAACTGCAACCCCGAGACCGTCTCGACCGACTACGACACGTCCGACCGCCTGTACTTCGAGCCGTTGACCGAGGAGGACGTCCTCGAGGTCTACCGGGCCGAGCTGGCGGCCGGGCCGGTCGCCGGCGTCATCGTCCAGCTCGGCGGCCAGACGCCGCTGAAGCTGGCCCAGGCGTTGAAGGACGCCGGCCTGCCGATCGTCGGGACCAGCCCGGAGGCGATCAACCTGGCGGAGGAGCGCGGGGCGTTCGGCCAGGTCCTGAAGGCGGCCAACCTGCCCGCGCCGCGCTACGGCATGGCCACGGGCTTCGAGGAGGCCCGCGCCATCGCCGCCGAGATCGGCTACCCGGTCCTCGTCCGCCCGAGCTACGTCCTCGGCGGCCGGGGGATGGCCATCGTCTACGACGACGTCACGCTGGGCGCCTACGTCACGGAGGTCACGGTCGCCACGGCCGACAACCCGATCATGGTCGACAAGTTCCTGGACGATGCCGTCGAGATCGACGTCGACGCCCTGTTCGACGGCGAAGAGCTGTACGTCGGCGGCGTCATGGAGCACATCGAGGAGGCCGGCGTCCACTCCGGCGATTCCGCCTGTTCGCTGCCGCCGATCACGCTGGGCGAGGAGGTCATCGACCGGATCCGCCGCTCGACCGAGGCCATCGCCCGCGGCGTCGGCGTCCGCGGCCTGATCAACATCCAGTACGCCCTGGCCGGCGACACGCTCTACGTCCTCGAGGCCAACCCGCGGGCCAGCCGGACCGTCCCCTTCGTGTCCAAGGCGACCGGGACGCAGCTGGCCAAGGCGGCCGCCCTCATCATGCTGGGCGACTCCATTGCCGCCCTGCGCGCCCAGGGCCGCCTCCGCGCCGTCGGCGACGGCGCCAGCCCCCGCGCCGGGGGCCCGACGGCCGTCAAGGAGGCCGTCATGCCGTTCAACCGCTTCCGGACGTCCGACGGCCGCTCCGTCGACGTCATCCTCGGCCCGGAGATGAAGTCGACCGGCGAGGTCATGGGCCTCGACCGGAGCTTCGGCGTCGCGTTCGCCAAGTCCCAGGCTGCCAGCTACGGCTCCCTGCCGAAGCAGGGCCGGTTCTTCGTCTCGGTGGCCAACCCGGACAAGCGCCACGCCGTGTTCCCGATCATGACGCTGGCCACGATGGGCTTCGAAATCCTGGCCACGGCCGGGACCGCCGAGGTCCTGCGCCGCAACGGCATCCCCGCCACGACCGTGCGCAAGTACGCCGAGGGCCGGGGCCCGGACGGCGAGCCGACGATCGTCGACACGATCCTCGACGGGGGAGTGGACCTCATCTTCAACACGCCGCGCGGCCACACGGCCGGCGGCCAGTCCCGCCAGGACGGCTACGAAATCCGCACGGCCGCCGTCCTCCGCGACATCCCCTACATCACGACCGTCCAGGGCCTGATGGCCGCCGTCCAGGGCATCGTGGCCGCCAGCCGCGAAGAGGTCGGCGTCCGCAGCCTGCAGAGCTGGGCCGAGGACCTCAGGTGACCGCCCCCCTCTGTCATCCTGAGCGCAGCGAAGGATCTCTCCGGGCCAAGTCACTGGCAGCCACCACACTCCAGAACCGGGCGCTCACAACTGATCTTTTCCAGCTGACCCTCGACGCCCCCGCCATCGCCGCCACGCTCGCGCCCGGCCAGTTCGTCCACCTCCGCCTGCCCAACCCTGCCCACGTCCTGCGCCGCCCGTTCAGCGTGTCCGCGGCCAACCCGGAGGCAGGCACGCTGGACATCGTCTACCAGGTCGTCGGCGCGGGCACGGCGGAGTTGAGCGGGGTCACGCGGGGCGCCAGTTTGGACGTGCTCGGCCCGTTGGGCCGGGGGTGGCGGCCGCCGGTGGGCACGCGGCACGCCCTGCTGGTGGGCGGCGGCGTCGGCGCCGCGCCCCTGCTGCCGCTGGCCCAGAGCCTGCCGGCGGCCGATGTCGTCCTGGGCGCCCAGACGGCCGCCCGCCTGGTCGGACACGCCGATTTCGCCGGCCGCGTCGGCGCCGACCACGTCTACATCACGACCGACGACGGCTCGGCCGGGCAGCCGGGCTTCGCCACCGACGTCACCCGTGACCTCCTCGCCGCCCACCCGTACGACTACGTCGCCACGTGCGGCCCGGAGCCCATGCAGCGGCTCGTCGCCGCGCTGGCCCGCGCCGCCGACGTCCCCTGCCAGGTCTCCCTCGAGCGCCGCATGGCCTGCGGCGTCGGCGTCTGCCTGTCCTGCGTCGTGACGACCACGACCGGCCGGGCCAGGGCCTGCGCCGAGGGCCCAGTGTTCGACGCGGCGGAGGTGGCCTGGTGACCATCAACATCGGCGGGCTGACGCTCAAGAACCCCTTCACGACCGCGTCCGGCACGTTCGGCTCCGGCCGCGAGCTGGCCGCGCTCTGGGCCGAGCGGGGCATCCCGCTCAACGTCCTCGGCGCGGTCACGACCAAGGGCGTGTCGCTGGAGCCGTGGCCCGGCAACGACGGCGTCCGCGTCGCCGAGACCGCGTCCGGCCTCCTCAATTCCATCGGCCTGCAGAACCCCGGCGTCGAGGCGTTCTGCGCCAAAGACCTGGCCTGGCTGGCCACGCAGGACGTACCCGTCATCGCCAACGTCTCCGGCCACGCCGAGGCCGACTACGCCGCCGTCATCCGGCGCCTGGACAGGGAGCCCGCCGTCAGCGCCTACGAGCTCAACATCTCCTGCCCCAACGTCGACAGCGGCGGCATGGCGTTCGGCGTTGACCCCGTGGCCGCCGCCCGCGTCACCGCCGCCTGCCGCGCCGCCACGGCCCGGCCGCTCATCGTCAAGCTGACGCCCAACGTGACGGACATCACTGTCATCGCCCGGGCCGCCGTCGACGCCGGGGCCGACGCGCTCTCCCTCATCAACACCGTGGCCGGCCTCGCCCTCGACCCGCAGACCGGCCAACCGGTCTTCGACCGGGGCGTCGCCGGGCTGTCCGGCCCGGCCATCAAGCCCATCGCGCTCTACGCCGTGGCCCGCGTCCACGCCGCCGTCGCCGTCCCGCTCATCGGCATGGGCGGCATCACCACCGGCCAGGACGTCCGCGACTTCCTGGCCGCCGGGGCCACGGCCGTCGCCGTCGGCACGGCCACGTTCACCGACCCGTTCACGCTGCCGCGTCTGATCGCAGAATGGACACACCCGTCAGCCTGAGCGCAGCGACACCTGTCATGGCAGACCAGAAGGAGGCACGAGCAATGACCTACGTGGCACGGCTCAAGGAGAACATCCGCGCCCGCGGCGCGCTCTGCGTCGGCATCGACCCCCACCCCGGGCTGCTCGAGCGCTGGGGTCTCCCGGATGACGTCACGGGCGTCGAGCGCTTCGCGCGGGGCGTGGTCGAGGCGCTGGGCGAGACCGTGGCGGCGTTCAAGCCCCAATCCGCGTTCTTCGAGGTCTGGGGCGCCGCCGGCGTCAAAGTCCTTGAGGACACCATCCGGGACGCCCAGGCGGCCGGCGCGCTCGTCATCGTCGACGCCAAGCGCGGCGACATCGGCTCGACCATGACCGCCTACGCCCGCGCCTACCTCGGCGACGGGCCGCTGGCCGGCGACGCCGTCACCCTCAGCCCCTACCTGGGCTTTGGGTCGCTCGAACCCGCGTTCGAATTGGCGGAAGCCCAGGGCAAGGGCGTCTACGTCCTGGCCCGGACCTCGAACCCGGAGGGCCACACGGTCCAGTTGGCGGCCGGCCCCGACGGCCGCAGCGTCGTCCAGGCGATCGTGGACGCCGCGCTGGCCCGCAACGCCGTGACCGGCCTCGACGCCATTGGGCTGGTCATCGGCGGCACCCACGCCACGGTCGGCGCCGACCTCGCCGGCTTCGCCGGGCCCATCCTCGTGCCCGGCATCGGCGCCCAGGGCGGCACGATCGCCGGGGTCCGGGCGTTGTTCGGCGACAGCGCCGCGCCCATCCTCCCGTCGGCCAGCCGGGAGGTCCTCGCCGCCGGCCCGGACCCGGCCGCGCTGCGCGCCAAGGCTGGTCTAATTCGGGGGGGTCGGGTTTAAGCCCAGTTTTCGGCCTGATAGCGTTGTGTCTAGGCGGATTGTCCCGTATCCGTCCCCCCGACGAGAAAGAGAGAAGCCGTGATTCCGAAGCTCACGGATGAACAGTTGGAAGAGGCGCGTCAGGCCGCCGCCGCCGCCCGCCGCCAACGGGCTGAGCTCAAAGAGAAGGTCCGCCGTGGCGATCTCACCTTCGCGACCGCCCTGGACCAGGCCGTCGACGACCCGATCCTGTCCCACATCAAGGTGGTCGACCTCCTCATGTCGATCCACCGGATCGGCGAGAAGAAAGCGGCCGACGCGATGAGGCGCCACGGCATCGCCCCCAACCGGCGCTGCCGCGGCCTCGGGCACCGCCAGCTCGCCAGCCTCAAGGACGAATTCCATTAGTCCGCCTTGGTAGGGTCGGAGGCATGTCCGACCCTGCTGCTCCGCTGTACCGCCCCACGATTCTGGCCGGGCCCAGCGGCGTCGGCAAAGGCACGGTGGTGGCGGCGCTGCGGCGGCGCCGCCCGGAGGTCTGGCTGTCGATTTCCGTGACGACGCGCACGCCCCGGCCGGGCGAGCGTGACGGAGTCCACTACCACTTCGTGACGGACGCCCAGTTCGACGACCTCGTGGCGACCGACGGGTTGCTCGAGTGGGCCGAGTACGGCCACCACCGCTACGGCACGCCGGCCGCCGCCGTGCGCGCCCAGGCCGCGGCCGGCGTGCCCGTGCTCCTCGAACTGGACCTGGCCGGGGTGCGGCAGGCGCGGGACCGGCTGGCAGGCGCCCAGACCGTGCTCTTGGCCCCGCCGAGCCGCGAGGAACTGCGCCGCCGCCTGGCCCACCGGGGGACCGAGACGCCGGCGGCGATGGCGACCCGCCTGGCCATCGCCGAGGCGGAACTGGCCGCCGCCGACGAGTTCGACCGGGTCATCGTCAACGACCGAGTGGAACGCGCGGTCGAAGAATTGGTAGACTTCATGGGCTTGTGCGCTTGATGGCGCACCCGTATGGAATCCAGTGAAGGCAAGGACCTTGAACACTTTCGTCCCTGAAGGCATCACTAACCCGCCCATCGACGAGTTGCTGACCCACGCCGACTCCAAGTACCGGCTCGTCCTCTTCGCGGCCAAGCGCGCCCGCCAGATCAACGCCTACTACTCCCAGCTCGGGGAGGGCCTCCTGGAGAACGTCGGCCCGCTGGTCGAGCCGGCCCACGACGAGAAGCCCCTGACGATCGCCCTGCGCGAGATCAACGAGTCGCTCCTCGAATGCCACGAAATCGACCCCGAGGCCGAGGCGGCCGCCCGCGAGGAAGCCCTCAAGGACGATACGTTCGGCCTGGCCGACCAGGTCCGCGGCTTCGACTACAACAACCCCTTCGGCGACCCCGAACTCGGCTAGACCGTCCGCCGCGCAGGGCAGAATTGACCCGTGGCTGAACGGATCGCGCGGGTCTACGTCGACCGGGGCCTGCCCCACCTCGATACCCCCGCCGACTACGCCATTCCCTCCGCCCTCGACGCTACCGTGCGCCCCGGCGTGCGCGTCAGGGTGCCCCGCTCCGAACCCGTCACGCCGGCCGTCGGCCCCGCGGCGCTGCCCGGTATCGCGGGGGCCCAGCCGCGCGCGGCCCGGGACAGCGGCCTGGACGGCTGGGTCGTCGACGTGGTCGACGCCGCCGCTGCGGCCGGCGCCCTGCTGCCGCTCCTGAAGGTCGTCTCGCCCGAGCCGGTCCTGCCGCCCGCCACGGCCGCGCTGGTCCGGGCCGTGGCCGACCATTGCGGCGGCACGTTCTGCGATGTCGCCCGCCTCGCCGTCCCACCCCGCCACGCCACGACGGAGAAGGCCGAGGCGGCCCGGGCGGAGGCCACGCCGGCTTCCGCTGAAGCCGCCCCGACCGTGACGGGCTCTCCCTTCGACGCCTACCCGACCGGGCCCGGCTTCCTGGCCGCGCTGGCCGCCGGGCAGTCGCCCCGCGCCGCCTGGACACTGGTCCCCACGGCGGCGGCGCCGGGGGACTGGGCCGACGGTCTGGCCGCCGCGGCGGCCGCCACCTACGCCTCGGGCCGGTCCGCCGTCCTCGTCGTCCCCGACGCCAAGGACGCCGACCGCCTGGCGGCCGCCGTCGAGCGCCGCGTCGGCCGCGCCGCGGTCGCCCGGCAATCCGCCGACCTCGGCCCCGCGGCCCGCTACCGGGGCTTCCTCCGCGCCCTCCACGGCGAGGCCCGCGTCGTCGTCGGGACGCGCGCCGCCGCCTACGCGCCCGTGGCCGACCTGGGCCTCGTGGCCCTGTGGGACGACGGCGACGACTCCCACTCCGACCGCCACGCCCCCTACCCCCACTCGCGCGACGTCCTGGCGCTACGCGTGACCCAGGAGAAGGCCGCCGCCCTGTTCGCCGCCTACTCCCGGACGACCGAGGTCCAGGCCTGGGTCGAGGCGGGCTGGCTGACGCCCTTGGAGCTCCCGGCCGCCGACCGCCGCCGGGCCGCGCCCCGGACGGCCGTCGCCTCCCAGGACGACCACGCCCTGGCCGCCGACCCCGCCGCCACGGTCGCCCGCGTGCCCCACGACGTCTTCACTGTCGTGCGCGACGGGCTGGCCGCCGGGCCCGTCCTCGTCCAGGTGCCTCGCGCCGGCTTCCGCCGCCACCTGTTCTGCGCCCGCTGCGGCGCCCCGGTCCGCTGCGCCTGCGGCGGGCCGCTGGCCGAGGCGGCCGGGGTCCGGGGGCTGGCGTGCGCCTGGTGTGGCCGGGTCACGGCCGACTGGACCTGTCCGGACTGCCACGCCCACCGGGTCCGGGCGGCCACCGTCGGCCACCGCCGCACGGCCGAGGAACTGGCCCGGGCGTTCCCGGGAGTGCCGGTGCGGCGGTCGGACGGGGATCAGCCGCTTCTCGCCGTGCCCGACTCCCCGGCCCTCGTCGTGGCGACGCCGGGCACCGAGCCGGCCGCCCCCGGCGGCTACGCCGCCGCCGTCCTGCTCGACGCCGCCGTGCTGCTCGGCCGGGCGAATCTGCGGGCGGGGGAGGAGGCGCTGCGGCGCTGGCTCCAGGCGACGGCGCTGGTCCGGCCGGGGGACCGGGGCGGCACGGCGCTGCTGGTCGGCCCGGCCACGGACCGGACCGTCCAGGCGTGGCTGCGGCTCGACCCGGCCGGTTGCGCGGCGCGCGAGCTGGCGGACCGCGCGGTGGCCGGGCTGCCCCCGGCGGTCCGGGTGGCGGCGGTGACGGGCGAGGCGGCAGCGGTCGCCGACGTCGTGGCGGCGCTCCGCTCGGGCGACGTGGCCGAGTTCTACCGGACGGCGCGGCTCCGGCGCCGGACCGACCAGCCTGGCCTGTTCGGCGCCGCCCCGGAGCCGGCCGACCGCACCCCGGCCTGGCTGGACGTGCTGGGCCCGGTCCCCGACGCGGCCGACCCCGGCCGTACCCGTGTCCTGCTCCGTGCCGACCGCGCGCACCACCGCGCCCTGGCCACCGTGGCCCAAGCACTGGCCGCCGCCCGCTCCGCAGCGAAAGCCCCAGGCCAAGCAGCGATCCACCTCGACCCCGACGACCTGTAGGCGTTTCGGCGCGTGACGTAGAGTTTCGATCATGCGGCTTGTGTTTGCTGGGACGCCTGCTCTGGCTCTGCCGGCGCTGGATGCGCTGGTGGGGGCCGGACATGAGGTCGCGGCCGTGCTGACCCGGCCGCCGGCGGCGCGCGGGCGGTCCGGGAAGCTCCGGCCGTCGCCCGTGCAGGAGTGGGCCGAGGCCCGCGGGGTCGAAGTCCTGGTACCCCGGTCCGCCCAGGATCCCGCCCTGGCGGCCCGGCTGGCGGAGCTGGCGCCCGACTGCTGCCCCGTCGTCGCCTACGGCGGGCTGATCCCCGAACCCCTGTTGCAGATCCCGCCGCTGGGCTGGATCAACCTCCACTTCTCCCTCCTGCCCGCCTACCGCGGGGCCGCGCCCGTCCAGCACGCCCTGCTCAACGGCGAGACCGTGACCGGCGCGACGACCTTCCGGCTCGTGCCCGCGCTCGACGCCGGACCGGTCTTCCGGCGGCTGACCGTCCCGGTCGGCCCCCGCGTGACCGCCGGGGAGCTCCTGGACGAGCTGGCCGGGCGCGGCGCCGCCCTGCTCGTGGAGACCTTGGCCGCCGCGGCCGCCGGGGAAGAACCCGAGCCCCAGCCCGCCGGGCCGGTCAGCCTCGCGCCCAAGATCGAGCCGGCCGACGTGCGCCTCGACTGGACCCGCCCGGCGTCGGCGCTGGACCGGCTGGTCCGCGCGGCCAACCCCGAGCCGGGCGCCTGGACGACTGCGGCGGGCCAGCGCCTCCGCATCCTCCGGGCCGAGCCCGTGGACGCCGCCCCAGGCCCCGCGCCGACGCCCCCCGGCCGCCTCGCCATCGGCAAGAAGGAGGTCCTCGTCACGACGGGCGCGGGCCACCTGCGGCTGCTGGAGGTCGTCCCCGCGGGCAAGCGCGCGATGCCGGCGCCGGATTGGGCCCGCGGCCTGCGCCAGACCGCCCCGGCCGAACTGGGGCGCTGACATGGGCCGTTCGAACACCAGCCCGTCCAGCGAGGCCCGGCGCGTCGCCTACGACGTCCTGCGCCGCGTCACGGCCGACGGCGCCTACGCCAACCTGGCCCTCGCCCACGCCCTGGCGGCCGCGGACCTCAGCCCGCGGGACGCCGCCTTCACGACCACCCTCGTGGCCGGGACCTGCCGCGGCCTCGGCGTCTACGACGAGATCATCGCCCGCGCCTCCGGCCGCTCCCTGACCACGCTCCAGCCGGCCGTCATCGACCTCCTGCGCCTCGGCGTCCACCAGGCCCTCTCCCTGCGCGTGCCGCCCCACGCCGCCGTCGCCACGACCGTCGACCTGGCCGCCGCGACCGTCGGCCGCCGCGTCATGGGCCTCGTCAACGCCATCCTGCGGCGGGTCACGGCCAAGACGTACGACGAGTGGCTGGCGGAGCTGACCGCGGGGGCCGGGCCGCTGGCCGCTCTGGCCCTGCGCACGAGCCACCCCGTCTGGATCGCCCAGGCCTACGCCGACCGCCTGGGCGACCTCGCCGAGGCCGAGGCGGCGCTCCAGGCCAACAACGAGCCGCCGACCCCGGTCCTGGCCATCCGGCCGGGGCTGCTGACGCGGGACGAGCTGTTGGCGGAGGCCGGGAAGCACGCCCAGCCGGGCCGCTGGTCGCCCTACGCGGTCCGCGCCGACGGCGACCCCGGCCGCGTCCCGTCGGTCCAGGCCGGCCGGGCGGGGGTCGAGGACGAGGGCAGCCAGCTCGTGGCGCTGGCGCTGGCGGCGGCCGACGCGCCGGACGGTCCCTGGCTGGACCTGTGCGCCGGCCCGGGCGGCAAGACGGCGCTCTTGGCGGGGCTGGCCGCCGGGCGCGGCGTCCGGCTGGTGGCCACCGAGGCCAACGCCCAGCGGGCCCAGCTCGTGCGCGAGAACCTGCGGGCCTACCGGCGGCCACCGGAGGTGACGGTGGCGGACGGCCGCCGCCCGCCGTTCGAGGCGGGTTCGTTCGCGCGGGTCCTGGTCGACGCGCCCTGCACGGGCCTGGGGGCGCTCCGGCGCCGCCCCGAGGCGCGCTGGCGGAAGTCGCCCGCCGACCTGGCGCAACTCGTGACGTTACAACGGGAGTTGCTGGATTCGGCGCTCCGGCTGGTCCGGCCGGGCGGGGTCGTGGCGTATGTGACGTGCTCGCCCCACCGGGCCGAGACGGCCGACGTCGTCGGCGCCGCCCTGGACGCCCATCCGGGGGTCACGCCGTTGCCGGCCGCGCCGCTCCTCCCCGGGTCGCCGCCGGGGGCGGCCGACGGGCCCTACGCCCAGTTGTGGGGCCACCGCCACGGCACGGACGCCATGTTCCTCGCGCTCCTGCGGGCCCCCGGGGCGGCCTAAGTCTCGACCGCAGCCGCACGGTTGGGCGCGTCGGGCGGGGAATATGGGGCCCCACGGGATTGGGCCAGTAATGTGGGCCCGTGGCCATGCGCATCACTCCCTCAGTGCTCAACGCGGATTTCGGCCATCTCGCCGACGAGATCGCCCGCGTCCCGTCCGCCGACGCCATCCACATCGACGTCATGGACAACCACTTCGTGCCGAACCTCACCCTCGGCCTCCCCGTCGTGCAATCGCTCCGCCAGGCGACGACGAAGCCCCTCGACATCCACCTCATGATCGAGGACCCCGACCGCTGGGCGCCCGCCTACGCCGAGGCCGGGTCCGACGCCGTCACGTTCCACATCGAGGCCGCCCACGCGCCGGTCCGGCTGGCGCGCGAGCTGCACTCCAAGTCGGCCAAGGTCGGCGTCGCGCTCAAGCCGGCGACGTCGTTGGCCGACGTCACGGAGTTGCTCAGCGAGGTCGACACGGTCCTGTTGATGACGGTCGAGCCGGGCTTCGGCGGCCAGGACTTCCTCAACCTGGTCCTGCCCAAGATCTCCGCGCTGCGCAACCTCATCAGCGCGGCCAACCTCGACATCGGCGTGCAGGTCGACGGCGGGGTGTCGCGCGAGACGATCGAGTTGTGCGCCGAGGCGGGCGCGGACATCTTCGTGGCCGGGACCGCCGTCTTCGGTGCAGACAACCCGGACGCCATGGTGACGGCCCTGCGGGCCCAGGCCGACGGCGCCATCGAGCGGCTGATCGCCGCGGCGGCGGGCTTGGCGGCCTGATACCAGCCGCTATTGTCTGGGGTCATGCGATACGTCTCCACCCGGGGGCGGGCGGCGCCCGCCTCGTTCTCCGACATCCTCCTCGAGGGGCTGGCGCCCGACGGCGGCCTGTACTGGCCCGAGGCGTACCCGCGGCTGGACCGGGCGGACCGGGCCGAGCTGCGGGCGCTGTACGCGGCCGAGGGCTACCCCCGGCTGGCCTGCGCGATCCTCTCCCGCTTCGCCGACGACCTCCCCTCGGACGACCTGCTGGCGCTCTGCCGCCGCGCCTACGCGCCGGCCAAGTTCGGCTCGGCCGACACGGTGCCCGTGACCGATCTCGGCGGCGGCCTCCACCTCGCCCACCTGTCCAACGGCCCCACCGCCGCCTTCAAGGACCTCGCCCTCCAACTGCTGGCCGAGTTGTTCGAGTACGAGCTGGAGCGGCGTGACCAGACCCTGACGATCCTCGGCGCGACCTCCGGCGACACGGGCTCGGCCGCCGAGTGGGCGATGCTCGGCAAGGCCCGCGTCAGCGTGTTCATGCTGTCGCCGCAAGGGCGGATGACGCCATTCCAGCGCGGCCAGATGTACGGGCTGGACGACCCGCGGATTACCAACATCACCGTGCCGGGCGCGTTCGACGACTGCCAGGACCTGGTCAAGGCCGTCAACGCCGACGCGGCGTTCAAGGCGGCCCACTCGCTCGGCGCCGTCAACTCGATCAACTGGGCCCGGCTGGCCGCCCAGGTCGTCTACTACGTGGCGAGCTGGCTGCGCGTCACGCGGGACGACGACGCGCCCGCCGGCTTCTGCGTGCCGACCGGCAATTTCGGCAACATCATCGCCGCCCACATCGCCCGCCAGATGGGCTTCCCCATCGACCACATCGTCTTGGCCACGAACGAGAACAACGTCCTGGCCGAGTTCTTTGCGACCGGCCGGTACCGCGTGCGCGCGGCGGCCGAGACCGTGGCGACCAGCTCGCCGTCGATGGACATCTCCAAGGCGTCCAATTTCGAGCGCTTCGTCTTCGACCTCGTCGGCCGGGACGCGGCGGAGACCGCCCGGCTGTTCGGGGCGGTCCTCCCGGCGGTGGGCGAGTTCACTGTCACGCCGGACCTGTTGCGGACCGCCCGGACGGCCTACGCGTTCTCGGCGGGCACGTCGACCCACGCCGACCGCGTGGCCACGATCCGGTCGCTCTACGAGCGCACGGGCGTCCTGATCGACCCGCACACGGCCGACGGCGTCACGGTGGCCGAGCACTTCGTGACGGCGGGTCACGCGGACGCGGCGCCCCTCGTCTGCATGGAGACAGCCCTGCCGATCAAGTTCGCCGACACGATCACGGAGGCCATCGGCCACCCCGCGCCCATCCCGGAACGCTTCGCCGGCGTGCTCAGCGCCGCCCCCCACACCGTCGACCTCGCGCCCGGCGATGGCCCGGAGAGAGTGAAGGAGATCATCTCAGGCCGAGGTGTCTGATGCCGCGGCCTTGGCGACGAAGGAGCCCGGGCGCCTGACACGTCGGCCTGGGCTACAGTTCGCTTCATGAGTCCTACCCCGGCCCGTCCGCCTTCTGTTCTTGACCAACTGACCGACCGGTTCCTCGACCGGCTGGTCGAGTTGCAGCCCATGACCGCCACGGAGATCGGCGTGCCCGGCCACGACGGCGAACTGGACGACCTGTCGCCGGCCGGGGTCGAGGCGGTGGCCGACCTCCGCCGCTCGACGCTGGCCGAGCTGGACCGCCTCGAGCGTGACGCCGGCGCCACGTTCGACGCCGTCGACCGCGTGACCGCGTCGGCTCTGCGCGACCGGCTGTCCTGCGCGCTCGCCGTCCACGACCTCGGCGAGCCCTACCGCCAGCTCAACGTCCTCGACTCCGCCCAGCACTGGGTCGAGGACGTCTTCTCGCTCATGCCGCAGGAGACGCCCCACGACTGGGCGCCGATCGCCGCGCGCCTGGCGGCCATCCCCCACGCCATGGCCCAGCACGAGGAGACGCTGCGCGAGGGCGCCCGCCGCAACAAGACGCCGGCCGCCTACCAGGTCCAGCGCGCCGCCCGCGACGCCACCGCCCAGACCGGCTCGCAGTCCGTCTTCGCGGGGCTCGTCCGGGCCGCGCAGGAAGCCGAGTGGGCGCCGTCCCGGCCGGACCTGATCAATGCCATCGAGCGCGGCGCGACCCTGGCGCGGGCGGCCTACGGCCGCCTGGCCGAGTTCCTCGTGACGGACCTGCTGCCGCAGTGCGCGGACCAGGACGGCGTGGGGGAGGAGCGCTACGCCGCCCACTCCCGGAACTTCCTCGGCGCCACCGTCGACCAGCGCGAGACCTACGACTGGGGGTTGGAGGAGCTCAACCGCATCATCGCGGAGGAGCAGGCCATCGCCCACGCGGTCGTCGGCCCGGGCGCGACCGTGGCCGAGGCCGTGGCCCAGTTCAACGCGGACCCGGCCCTCCGGGTCCACGGCACGGACGCGCTGCGCGACTGGATGCAGGAAACCGCCGACGCGGCCATCGCCGCGCTCAACGGCCATCACTTCGACCTGCCCGAACCCGTCCAGGTCATCGAGGGCTGCATCGCCCCGACCCACACGGGCGCGATCTACTACACGCCGCCGAACGACGACTTCTCCCGGCCGGGCCGGATGTGGTGGTCCGTGCCGGAAGGCGTCGACAGCTTCGCGGTCTGGCGCGAGCGGACGACCGTCTACCACGAGGGCGTGCCGGGCCACCACCTCCAGTGCGCCCAGGCGGTCTACCGCGCCGCCACGCTCAACCGCTGGCGCCGCCTGGCCTGTTGGGTGTCGGGTCACGGCGAGGGCTGGGCCCTCTACGCCGAGCGGCTGATGGACGCGCTCGGGTTCCTGGAGACCCCGGCCGACCGGATGGGGATGCTGGACGGCCAGCGGCTGCGCGCCACGCGCGTGGTCCTCGACATCGGCGTCCACCTGGGCCTCCCGTTCCCCGGCCGGCCGGGCGAGACGTGGAACCGGCGCAACGCCTGGGAGTTCCTGCGCGCCAACTCGGTCGACGGCGACGAGTTCCTCCACTTCGAACTCGACCGCTACCTCGGCTGGCCCGGCCAGGCGCCGAGCTACAAGATCGGCCAGCGGCTCTGGGAGCAGCACCGGGACGCCGCGCTGGCCCGCGGCCTCAGCCTGAAGGAGTTCCACACGCGCGCCCTCGACCTCGGCAGCGTCGGCCTCGACACGCTGGGCGAGGCGCTGGCGGCCGGCCAGTAGCCCCAACCCTCAAGTGGCCCGAAGCTGAGCGTGGCCCGCGGCCCGTTCTGTGGGAGAGTGTTGCCCAAACCGTCGTGGGTTCGTCCAGTTGAGGACTTGTGCACTGGGATCAGGGAGGAGACGCGCATGGCCGAGGTCGTCGTGATGCCCAAAGTGGGCGCTGGCGTCGAGACCTGCCTCCTCGTGGCCTGGCGCGTCGACGTCGGGGACACGGTCGCGGCCGGCACGCCCGTGTGCGATGTCGAGACGGACCAGGCCACGGCGTTGTCGGTCGCGGCCCGGACGGCCGGGACCGTGTTCGCGCGCCTGGCCGAGGCCGGGAGCGAGATTCCCGTCAAGGCCCCGCTGCTCATCGTCGGCCAGCCGGGCGACGACGTCCGCATGATGTTCGCCCGCTTCGGCCTGCCCGTCCCCGCCATCGCCAGCGCGCCGGCCAAAGACCCGGAGCCGGCCGTGTCCGAGGACACCGGCCGTCTGTCCGCGCGCGTCGCGGCCATCTTCGGCGCCGCCGAGGCCAAGGAGGTCACGTCGGCCGAGGTCACGGGGTCGGGCACCGTGGCTACGGAGCTTGCGACAGCCACGGGGCCTGACGCCGTGGCCGACCCAGCAGAAGCTGCCGCGGAGCCAACCATCGTGGCCGCCCCAGCAGAACCTGCCGCGGAGCCACACATCGTGGCCGACCCGCCAGAGGCTGCTTCTCCCCCCGAGCCCGCCGAACCGGGCCCGAAGGCCGCCAGCCCCCGCGCCCGCGAGTTGGCCGCGGTGTACGGCATCACGATCGACGACCTGGTCGGGACGGGCCCGCGCGGGCGCGTCATCGAGCGCGACGTCCTGGCCGCGGTCTCCGGCCAGGCCCGCCTGGCCGCGCCCGGCACACCCCTCTCCCCTGAGTCCCCGGCGGTCCCCAGCCGCGCCATCGAGGACGAGGCCACGGAGCTCGAGGCCACGGGGCCTGACACCGTGGCCGCCCCGGAAGACCCTCCCGCCCCGACCCCCGACAGCCCGTCTTCCCCGACCGGCACGGTCACGATCTCCCCGGCCTCCCCGGTCACGCCCGACGAGCCCAGCCAGCCGGACCACCCGGACGAGCCGATCCCGGCCCCGCCCGTGACGCTGTTCCTGGTCGGCGCGCAGGACGACCTGGACGCGGTGCGGCGGCACCTGGCGGAGATCGGCCACCCCGGCGTCACGGTCGGCCCGGGCATGGCGCTCAGCCTCGGCCTGGACCGCGGGCTGGCGGCCGCGGGGGAGTTGAACGACGCGCTGACCGACCTCGTCCGGTTCCTGGCGGACCGCGGCGCCCCGGCCGAAACCCCGGCGGAGTAGGCGGGAGGGCCTGTGGCGGACTACGACGTCATCGTGTTGGGCGGTGGGCCCGGCGGCTCCACGGTCGCCCAGCGCCTCGGCCAGGCCGGCCGGCGGGTCCTCGTGGCCGAACCCGGCCGCCTCGGCGGCACGTCCGTCAACCTCGGCCCCGTCCCCGCCCAGAGCCTCCTTCACGCCGCCCAGACCATCCGCGACCTGCGCGCCGCGCCCGCCGAGGGCATCACCGTGACCGGCCTCAACCTCGACTGGGCCGCCCTCCAGGCCAAGAAGGACGCCGCCGTCCAGACCCTCGTCGGCGGCCTGGCCGCGCTCCTGAAAAGGCTCAAGGTCGAGGTCGTGCCCGCCGCGGGCCGCTTCCTCGCCCCCGGAGTCGTCGAGGTCGGCGGCCGCCGCCTGACCGCGGACCACGTCGTCATCGCCACGGGCTCCGTGCCCAACCTGCCGCCCCTGCGCGGGGTGGCCCACAACCCCTGCGTGGTCGACGCCGCCGCCCTGCTGGCCAGCGCGCGCGTGCCCGACCGCCTGACGATCCTCGGCGGCGACGCCATCGGCCTCGAGTGCGCCAGCCTGTTCTCGGCGCTCGGGTCGAGCGTGACGCTGTTGGAGACCCTCGGCGAGATCGCCCCGTTCATGGACGCGGACATCGCCCAGAAGCTCCGCCCGGCCATGCGGCCCGTCCGCTTCCGCCTGGGCTGCCGCCTGGAGCGCCTCGACGGCGGCACGGTCTACTACACGACGGCCGCCGGCGGCGCCGAGGCCATCACGTCCGACGTCGTCCTCCTGTCGCTCGGCCGCCGCCCCCGCTTCGAGGGCTGGGGGGCCGAGACGTCCGGCCTCCACATCACGCCGCGCGGCGTCACGGTCGACGACCGGCTGCGCACGAGCCTGCCGGGCGTGTGGGCGGTCGGCGACGTGACGGGCCGCGGGCTCGGCGCCAACACGGCCATCCGCAGCGGCGAGATCGCCGCGGCGCTCATCCTCGACCCCGATCAGGCGGCCAAGGGCCAGGTGATGCGCTGGGAGGCCGTGCCCTACACGATGTTCGGCTTCCCGGAAGCCGCCGGCGTCGGCCTGACCGAACGTGACGCCGAAGCCCAAGGCCTGGAGGTCGTGACCGCGACCGCCCCCCTCGTCCTGTCCGAACGCTGCGTCGCCGAGTCCGGCCTCGCCGCCACGGGCGCCGTCAAGGTCGTGGCCGAGCGCGCCACCGGCCAACTGCGCGGCCTCCACCTGTTCGGCCCCCACGCCACCGAGATCATCTGGGGCGCGGCCGGTCTCCTCGAACTCGAGCTGACCGTCGCCGACGTCCGCCAAATCGTGTTCCCCCACCCGACGGTCGCGGAGGGCATCCGCGAGGCCTGTTGGGCGATCCGGGAGCAGTAGGGAGGAGATTGCCATGACCAAGTTGTTGCCGGTCGACCCGGCGGAGGTGCGGGCGCGCTCCGTCGTGCGCTTCGCCGAGATCCCCGTCAACGCCTACCAGCTCGACCTCGGCACGGAGATGGCGATGTACGGGGCCGAGGGCCTGTTCGGCGTCCTCTACGACATGATCGTCATCCGGGAGTTCGAGTCGATGCTCGAGGCCGTCACGACCACGGGCGAGTGGCAGGGCGTGGCCTACGACCACCCCGGCCCCGAACACCTCTGCCTCGGCCAGGAGGCCGCCGTCGTCGGCCAGGCCCTCGAGCTGGGCCCCGACGACCTCGTCTTCGGCTCCCACCGCTCCCACGGCGAGGTCATCGCCAAGAGCTTCTCCGCCCTCCGCGTCCTCGGCCAGGCCAAGGCGGCGGAGGTCCTCCAGGGCTTCGCCGACGGCGAGCTGGCCGCCCCCGGCGAGGCCCTCGGCTACGAGACCCCCGAGGAACTGGCCGAGAACTGCGTCCTGTTCGGCCTGCTGGCCGAGTGCTTCGGCCGCCGCGCGGGCTTCAACCACGGCCTGGCCGGGTCGCTGCGCGCCCACTTCCCGCCGTTCGGCTCCATGCCCAACAACGCCACGGTCGGCGCCGCCGCGCCGCTCGCGCTCGGCGCCGCCCTCTACAAGCGGATCAACCACCAGCCCGGCATCGTCGTGGCCAACCTGGGCGACGCGGCCCTGTCCTGCGGGCCGGTGTGGGAGGCCATCGGGATGGCGTCGATGGACCAGTACCGGACCCTCTGGCCGGCGTCGGCGGGCGGCAACCCGCCCCTGCTCGTCACGCTGTTCGACAACTTCTACGCGATGAGCTCGCAGACCGCGGGGGAGACGACGGGCTTCGACGTCCTGGCGCGCGTCGGCGCGGGCGTCGGCCCCGAGGCCATGCACGCCGAGCGCGTCGACGGCTTCAACCCGCTGGCGGTCGCCAACGCGCTGCGCCGCAAGCGGGAACTGCTCGAGTCGGGCGAGGGCCCGGTCCTCCTCGACATCGTGACCTACCGCTACTCCGGCCACCAGGCGACCGACTCCGGCGCCTACCGGACGCCCGAGGAGGTGGCCGCGTGGGAGGCCGTTGATCCGATCGGCGCCTACGGCGAGCTGATGATCCACAACGCCATCACGACCCAGGCCGCCATCGACGAGGTCCGCGGCAAGGTCCAGGACCGGCTCCGCCGCATCCTGGCCCGGGCGGCCGACCCGGAGGCCTGCCCGCGCGTCGACGCGGCGTTCGTCGAGTCCGTCACGTTCGCCCACGAGCACGTCGAGACGTTCGACGTCCTGCGCAAGGCCGAGATGACCCAGCCGCTGAACGACAACGCGCGCATCAAGGCCATCGGCGCCAAGGTCCGCAAGGCCCGCGACGACGCGGACCAGCCCGTCTCCAAGCTCAAGGCCTACCAGCTCCGGGACGGCCTCTTCGAGGCCGTCGCCCACCGCTTCTCGCTCGACCCGACGCTGGCGGCGTGGGGCCAGGACGCGCGTGACGCCGGCGGCCCGTTCGCCGTCTACCGGGGGCTGACGGAACTCGTCGGCTACCCCCGGCTGTTCAACGCGCCCGTGGCCGAGGCCGCCATCGTCGGCGCGGGCGTCGGCTACGC